>NZ_JBNFOB010000195.1:0-4616 GCF_057364565.1 Micrococcus sp. LASM2_SD2
CCTCGTCGGGAGGCCGACGCCGGTCACCCCGCCGCAGGATCCGCTGCCCGCGGTGCGGACCGGTCCGATGCGCGCGGCCACGTGGACGACCCGGACGAGGAGGACCTGTCCGACCGCCGCCTGGCCGAGGGCCCGCTCGCGGAGGACGACGAGCACGAGCGGCGACGGACCTACCGGCGCGGCTTCTTCGTCCCGGTCTTCGCCGCCCTGCTGGCCCTGATCCTGGCCGTGCTGGTCGGCTGGGGCTATCTGTGGACCCAGACCCAGTACTACGTGGGCGAGCACGAGGGGAAGGTCGCCGTCTTCAAGGGCGTCTCTCAGCGTCTGGGCCCGATCGACCTGTCCCAGGTGGACCGGGACACGGACCTGTCCATGGACTCGCTGACCGGCTACACCCGCACCCGCGTGGAGTCCGGCATCTCCGCGCGGGACCAGGAGCACGCGGACCGGATCGTGGCGGACCTGCGCCGCGACGTCGGCGAGGACGAGGACGGCGGTGAGGAGCCGTCGTCGTCCCCGGCGTCCTCCCGCTCCGGTGAGTCCTCGCGCTCCGGTCAGTCCTCCCGGTCCGGGGGCGCCTCCGAGTCCTCCTCCCCGTCCGGTTCGGATGTGGCCGACCGATCCTCCGCGTCCCGGTCCGGCAGCCCGTCCCCGAGCGGGGCGAGCGGCTCCGCCACGTCCTCGGCGAACGGAGGCGACTGATGTACGGCGTCGTCTCCCCTCCCCGTCCGCGGCGCAACGCGGAGCTGATGCTGCTGGTGCTTGCCCTGGGCATCGGCCTCGGCGCGAACCTGCTCGGCGCCGTCGGCACCGAGCAGGAGATCACGTCGGCCTACTGGGTGCAGTCCGGAGTCCTGGCTGCCGCGGCCCTGGCCCTGCATGTGGTGCTGCGGCTGCGGGCCCCGTTCGCGGACCCGTACATCCTGCCGATCACCGTGGCGCTGAACAGCCTCGGGCTGGCGATCATCCACCGCCTGGAGACGTCGAACACCCTGGCCGACGCCACCACGCAGCTGGTCTGGACGGTCCTGGCGATGGTGGCCGCCGGCGCGCTGCTGTGGCTGGTACGGGACCACCGGCTGCTGCGCCGCTGGCCGTACCTGTTCCTGGCCACCTCCGCCGTGCTGCTGGTCCTGCCCCTGGTCCCCGGCCTCGGCATGACCGTGAACGGCGCCCGGATCTGGGTGAACCTCGGGGTCGGCACGTTCCAGCCCGGTGAGATCGCGAAGATCACCCTGGCGGTGTTCTTCGCCGGCTACCTCTCCGCGAACCGGGACCTGATCCTGCTCGCCGGCAAGAAGGTGGGCCCGCTGACCTTCCCGCGGCTGCGGGACCTCGGCCCGCTCGTGGTGGCCTGGTTGGTGGCCCTGGGCGTGCTCATCTTCCAGCGCGACCTCGGCTCGGCCCTGCTGTTCTTCGGCCTGTTCATGGCGATGCTGTACATCGCCACCTCGCGGGCCTCCTGGATCCTGCTCGGCCTCGGCCTGATCGCCGTGGGTGCGGTGCTGGCGTTCCTGTTCATGCCGCATGTGACCGCCCGGTTCGACGTGTGGCTCAACGCCTTCGACCGGGACATCTACGAGCGCCAGTTCGGAGGATCACTGCAGGTGGTCGAGGGCGTGTTCGGCATGGCCTCGGGCGGCATCATGGGCACGGGCCTCGGCTCCGGCTCCCCCTGGCGGGTCCCGCTGAACCACTCGGACATGATCCTGGCGACCATTGGCGAGGAGCTCGGGTTCGTGGGCCTGTCCGCCGTGCTGGTGCTCTACCTGCTCCTGTTCACCCGCATCATGCGTGCCGCCCTCGGCGCCCGCGACGCCTTCGGCAAGGTCCTCGCCGCGGGCCTGGCCTTCACCCTGGCCTGGCAGCTGTTCGTGGTGGCCGGCGGCGTCATGCTCGTCATCCCCATGACCGGCCTGACCACGCCCTTCCTCGCGGCCGGCGGGTCCTCCCTCCTGGCGAACTGGATCATCATCGCCCTGGTCCTGCGCATCTCCCACTCGGCCCGTCGCCCCGTGGTGATGGACGACATGGTCAACGCGTCCGGTCCGGGGGCCGGCCACCAGGACCCCGCCAAGCTCGTGGCCCTCGAGCCGCACCGCCGCGGCGAGGGTCGCCGTGGCGGCGCCCGCCGTGTCGCCGCCGGGGGTGGTCGCGCATGAACGAGGCGATCCGGCGCATGTGGATGGTGGCCGTGGCCTTCGTGATGGTGCTGCTCGTGGCGGGCTCCACCATCCAGGTGGTCCTGGCCGACCAGCTCAAGGGCGACCCCCTGAACCGTCGCCAGATCTACCTGGAGTACGGCGCCCCGCGCGGACCGATCCTGGTGGACGGCGAGCCGATCGCCGAGTCCGTGGAGTCCGACGGCCGGTTCGCCTACCTCCGCCAGTACCCGGACTCCCCCGTGTACGCGCCCATCACCGGCATGTACTCTCTGAACTACGGGGCCTCCGGACTCGAGCAGAAGCTGAACAAGCACCTCTCCGGCACCCCGGCCTCGGCCTTCATGGACCGCGCCCTCGAGATCGTCACCGGCTCCACGGCCCAGGGCGACCAGGTCGAGCTCACCCTCGACGGGGACATCCAGCGGCTCGTGCACGGCGCCCTGCCGGACGGGGTGCGCGGGTCGATCGTGGTCACCGAGGTGGACACCGGCCGGATCGTCGGCATGGCCTCGCGGCCGACCTTCGACGCGAACGCCGTCTCCTCCCCGGACCTCACCGAGTCGCGGGCCGCCATGGAGGCCCTCGAGGCGACCCCCGGCGGCAGCGCGTACACGAACCGGGCCACCCAGCAGCCGGTCTCCCCCGGCTCCACCTTCAAGCTGATCGACGCGGTCGCCATGCTCGAGTCCGGGGACTACGCCCCGGACGAGGAGCTCGAGGTCCCGGACCGCTACACGCTGCCGGGCACCACCACGCAGCTGGGCAACTACCGCGGGGAGGGCGCCCAGTGCGGCACCCGCTCGAAGGCGACCCTCACGTGGATCGTGGCGAACTCGTGCAACACGCCGTTCGCCCAGGCCGCGGTGGAGCTCGGCCAGGACGAGATCCGCGAGGTGGCCGAGCGCTTCGGATTCAACCAAAACTTCGAGGTGCCGCTGGACGTCGCGGCATCCCGTTTCCCGCAGGACCTCGACGACGCCGCCCTGGCGCAGTCGTCGATCGGACAGCGGGACGTGCAGGCCACAGCCCTGCAGATGAACATGGTGGCCTCCGGCATCGCCAACGGCGGCATGCTGATGGAACCGCAGCTCGTCGAGTCGATCCGCAGGTCGGACCTGTCCGTGGTCGAGTCGTTCAGCCCGCGCGAGCGCGGCCGGGTCACCAGCGAGGACGTCGCCGCACAGGTGCGGGACATGATGGTCGCGGTCGTCGAGGAGGGCAGCGGCTCCGGTGCCCGGTCCTCCCAGGTGCAGATCGCGGCAAAGACGGGCACGGCGCAGATCGACGGCACCGATGCGGTGCACTCGTGGATCACGGGCTTCGCTCCGGCGGAGAACCCGCGGTACGCGGTGACGATCGTCGTCGAGAACACGGACTTGGGCACGGGACGCCGTCTGACGGTGGACAACATGAAGAGGATCATGGAAGCGGTGGTCGCAGAATGAGGCCGACATCCGGTATCACGCTGGGCGGCAGGTATCAGCTCACCGATCGCATCGCGATCGGCGGCATGGGCGAGGTGTGGAAGGCACGGGACAAGGTCCTGGGCCGCATCACCGCGGTCAAGATCCTCAAGGAGGAGTACACCGGCGACCCGAACTTCCTGCGCCGCTTCCGCGCCGAGGCCCAGCACACCGCCCTGCTGAACCACCCCGGCGTGGCGAACGTGTACGACTACGGCGAGGAGAAGGGCTCCGCCTACCTCGTCATGGAGCTCGTGCCCGGCCAGCCGCTCTCGGCGATCCTGGAGAAGGACAAGGTCCTCTCCCCGGATCGCACGCTGAAGATCGTCTCCCAGACCGCGGCCGCCCTCTCCGCCGCCCACGCCCAGGGTCTGGTCCACCGCGACGTGAAGCCGGGCAACCTGCTGATCACGCCCACCGGCCGCGTCAAGGTCACCGACTTCGGCATCGCCCGCCTCGCGGACCAGGTGCCGCTCACCGCCACCGGCCAGGTGATGGGCACCGCCCAGTACCTGGCGCCGGAGCAGGCCACCGGCCAGCAGGCCACCGGCGCCTCGGACCTCTACTCGCTCGGCGTCATCGGCTACGAGGCCCTGGTGGGCCGCCGGCCGTTCACCGGCGAGTCCCAGATCGCGATCGCCCTGGCGCAGGTCAACGATCCGCCGCCGCCGCTGCCGGAGACCATCCCGGCCCCGGTGCGTGCGCTGATCATGTGCCTGCTGGCCAAGGACGCCCGTGAGCGCCCCTCGGACGCCACGGCCCTGTCCGAGGCCGCCGACGCCCTGCGCCGGCATGACACCGCCGGTGCCCTCGAGGCCGTGCCGACCCTGCGTCCGTTCCTGGAGGAGTACGCGGACGACGAGGCCACCGCCGTCCTCGACGCGCAGACCGCACCCGTGGACTACTCGGGGATGCGGGACACCCACGCCACGGACGTGGTGCCCCCCGGGGCCGGCGCCGCGGCAGCCGGCGGCCGGGCGGCCGCCGC
>NZ_JBNFOB010000196.1:0-4573 GCF_057364565.1 Micrococcus sp. LASM2_SD2
CCGGAAGCTAAGGCCCACAGCGCCGATGGTACTGCAACCGGGAGGTTGTGGGAGAGTAGGTCGCCGCCGGACATTCTTTTTGGGTTGAGGCCCCACACTTTTTGGTGTGGGGCCTCCCCGCTTTCCCGAACCATTTCGTCGAACGTCTCGAAACGGCCGGGTGTTCGGCGGGCGAGAAGCGGCCGACCCAGGGGCCCTGACCGTCTGCCTCGATCCCCGACTCCGTCCTGGCATCCACACGTCGTACGATGGGGAGTCGATCCACCGTGCGCTGCGCGGCCAGACCACGTCTTCATTTCGAGAGTAAGGACGCCTGCATGAGCGACCCCCGCGACCGGGACCATCGATCCGAGCACCGTCGTGAACGGGGAGAGGCGAGAGACGAGCGCCGCCGCGCTCCCGGCTCCGGTCGTCCCCAGAGTTCGGGCCGTTCCGGTTTCGGTGCGCGCGGGCAGGACGGTGACCGTCGTCGCACGGGCAGCGGCGTGGGACGCGGTGACGGCTCTCGTGCCGGGGGAGGTCGCCGGCGCGAGGACGACCGTCGCGGTGGGCGGTCCGCCCGTCCGCAGCGTGAGGGCTCCGGACGGGGACGATTCGGTCCGGTGGAGCGCGAGAAGCCTGCCCACAACCCGAGGGATCTGCGCGCCTCCAACCGTGCGGATCAGGGCCGTTCCCCGGACATCGACGAGGACGTCACCGGCAAGGAGCTCGATCGGGCCACTTTCAAGCAGGTCCAGGGTCTGGACGAGAAGCAGGCCGGCTGGGTGTCCAAGCACCTGGTCATGGCCGGTCGGCTCATGTTCGAGGACCCTGCAGAGGCATTCCAGCACGCGCTGGCGGCCAGCCGACGTGGTGGCCGGCTCGCGTGCGTTCGGGAGGCCGTGGCCCTCACGGCCTACATGGCGGGGGAGTACCACGAGGCCCTCCGCGAGTTCCGCACCTACCGGCGCATCACCGGCGACGACACCCACGTGGCCGCACAGCTCGACTGCGAACGTGCCCTGGGCCGTCCTGAGAAGGCGGTGCAGCTGTCCACCGAGATCGACATGGGAAAGCTGGACCGTGAGGCCCGCGTCGAGCTCGTCATGGTGCTGTCCGGTGTGCATGAGGACCTCGGCGACCTCGAGCGTGCCCGGACGGTCCTGGAGATCCCGGAGCTGGACCGTCGCCGGGGATATCCCTTCTCCCCGCGTCTCTTCCAGCGCTACGCCGACGTGCTGGCCGCACTGGGACGGGAGAAGGAGGCGCGCCAGTGGGAGCACTACGTGCGCGTGGCCGAGAAGGCCCTCGGCATGGGCAGCTTCGCCGACCCGGACATCGTGGACATCGACAACGGACCTTCCGAGGAGGAGCGCGCCGAGCGTCGCGCGGCGAGGGAGGCCGAGCGGGCCGCGCGTGCCGAACAGGACATGGCGGACTCCGAGGCCCGCCCCTCCGACTCTGAGCCCGAGACCTCCGAGTCCGAGACCGACGGCAGCACGCGCGACTGATGGGCTCCTCGCTGTTCTTCCGCGGGCACGACGGCCTGCTCTGTGACCTCGACGGGGTGGTTTACGCCGGCGCCGCGGCGATCCCCGGCGCCGTCGAGACGCTGACCTCGCTCATCGAGGCGAGGATCCCGGTCGCGTTCGTCACGAACAACGCCTCCCGCGCCCCGCAGACGGTCGCCGACCACCTGCGCGAGCTCGGCATCCCCACCGACGCCGAGCACGTCTTCGACTCGGCCCAGGCCGGAGTCGCGCTGCTGCAGGACCGCGTGGCGCACGGATCACGCGTGCTCCCCGTGGGCTCGTCCTACCTCGCCGGACTGCTCGAGGCGGCCGGCTACCGCGTGGTGTCGTCCGCCGCCGACCGGCCCGACGCCGTCGTCCAAGGCTTCGATCCGTCCGTCGGCTGGGCCCAGCTCGCCGAGGCCGCCTACGCCGTGAACGCCGGCGCCGTCTGGGTCGCGACGAACCTGGACCTGTCCATCCCGCGCGGTGAGGGCATCGCCCCGGGCAACGGCGCCCTCGTCGGCGCGGTCTCGCTGGCCACCGGCACGGCTCCTGTCGCCGCAGGCAAGCCGGAGCCCCACCTGTTCCGGACGGCGGCCTGCTCCCTCGGCCTGCGCCGCCCCCTCGTGGTCGGCGACCGCCTGGACACGGACATCCGCGGCGGCAACGCGGCAGGATTCGACACCGTCATGGTCCTCACCGGGATCGACACGCGTGAGGCCGCCGAACAGGCTCCCGACGCGGACCGGCCCCGCTGGATCGTCGACGACCTGACGGCGCTGACCGCCGAGCCCGACCGGTGAGCCTCCGCGCCGATGTGGCGCTGGCCGCCCGCGGCCTCGCCCGGTCCCGCAGCGAGGCCACCGCGCTCATCCGGGGCGGCGGAGTCCTGGCTGACGGCCGCCCGGTGTCCCGCCCCTCCCAGAAGGTCGCCGAGGACACCGTCCTGACCCTGGCGCACGACGGTCCCCGCTACGTCTCCCGCGCCGCGCACAAGCTGGTCAGCGCCCTCGAGGCCTTCTCGGAGGTCGCCGTTGCCCGCCGCCGCTGCCTCGACGCCGGAGCCTGCACCGGCGGCTTCACCCAGGTCCTGCTCGAGCACGGAGCCGCGCACGTCGCCGCCGTCGACGTCGGCCACGACCAGCTGCACGACTCCCTGCGCAACGATGCCCGCGTCCTGGTCCGCGAGGGACTGAACGTGCGCGCCCTCGAGCCGTCCGACATCGGAGGCCAGGTCGACCTGGTGGTCTCCGACCTGTCCTTCATCTCCCTGCGCCTCGTGGTGGACGCCCTCGCCGGCGCCTGCGCCGACGGTGCGGACCTGCTGCTCATGGTGAAGCCGCAGTTCGAGGTGGGCAGGTCCGCCCTGCCGAAGTCGGGCGTCGTGACGGACCCGGCCGACCGTCGTCGTGCGGTGGGGGCGGTGCTGGAGGCGGCGGCGGCCGCCGGCCTCACCCCACGGGGACTCGCCCGCTCCGGGCTGCCGGGACAGGACGGCAACGTGGAGTTCTTCCTGCATCTGGAGCGCACCGGGGTGCAGGTCGCCACCCCTCTGGAGGACGTCCCGGGGCACGCCGATGTGGACTGGGCCTGACGCGTCCGGGCCGCTGACTATGCTGGGACGACCGCGCCGGCGACCCGCCGGACGCCGGTGAGTCCCGCCCGGAAGGAACCCATGCCCGCCACCGCGCCGCGCCGCGTCCTCGTGCTCGCCCACACCGGCCGCCAGGACGCGATCGCCGCCGCCCTGCATGCCGTCGACACCCTCGGGGCGTCCGGACTGCGTGCCGTCCTCCTGGACGCAGACGAGGCGGCGGTGCGGGCGGCCGCCCCGGCAGGCGAGGCGTTCGCCCCCGAGATCCTCGGCCGGGACTGCTCGCTCGCAGACATCAGCATCGGCCTCGTCTTGGGCGGTGACGGCTCCGTGCTCCGCGCCGCCGAGCTCGTGCGCGGCTCACGGGTCCCGCTGGTGGCGGTGAACCTCGGCCACGTCGGCTTCCTCGCGGAAGCCGAGCGCACCGACCTGCAGCAGACCGTGGAGGCGATCGCCGCCGAACGGTACACCGTGGACGAACGCATGGCCCTGGACGTGGTGGTGAAGGTCGGAGGACGCCAGGTCGCCCGCACCTGGGCCCTCAACGAGGCCTCCGTGGAGAAGTCCAGCCGCGAGCGCATGCTCGAGGTGGTCGTCTCCGTGGACGACCACGCGCTCTCCTCCTACGGCTGCGACGGCGTGGTCATGGCGACCCCCACCGGCTCCACCGCCTACGCGTTCTCCGCCGGCGGGCCCGTGGTCTGGCCGGGCGTGGAGGCCCTGCTGCTGGTGCCCATCAGTGCGCACACCCTCTTCTCGCGGCCCCTGGTGGTCGGCCCCGCCTCGACCCTCACCGTGGACGTGCTCACCCGCACGAACGAGAACGGGGTGCTGTGGTGCGACGGCCGCCGCACGGTCGAGCTGCCGCCCGAGGCGCGCATCGAGGTCTCCCGCTCTGCGGAGCCCGTGCGTCTGGCGCGCCTCTCCCTGACGCCGTTCTCCGAGCGCCTCGTCCGCAAGTTCCAGCTGCCCACCGAGGGCTGGCGGGGGCCCGTCACGGGTGAGGAGAAGGCGGCCGCCGCCCGTGCGGCCGTCGAGACCGTCGAACCTCGCCACGCCGGACCCCGTCCCGTGGTGGTGCCGCCGGCCACCGCCGCCCTGCCGGTGGTGGACCTGCGCGGAGCGAGCGGACCGTGGTCGGCCACGGATCCGAACGGTCCGGACGCCGAACCGCCGGAGGGACACCCGTGATCGAGTACCTGCGCATCGCCGACCTCGGTGTCATCTCCGCCGCGGACGTGGAGCTGGACCCCGGCTTCACGGTCGTCACCGGTGAGACCGGCGCGGGCAAGACCATGGTGGTCACCGCGCTCGGCCTGCTGCTCGGGCGGCGTGCGGACGCCGGCACCGTCCGCCACGGTGCCCGCCGTGCCGTGGTGGACGCAGGGCTGCGCGTCCGGCCGCAGCAGGGCACTCGCCCTCGCCGAAGAGGCCGGCGCGGTGCTGGAGGCCGAGGACGACGACGCCCCGTGGACCTGGTCCTGAA
>NZ_JBNFOB010000197.1:0-4536 GCF_057364565.1 Micrococcus sp. LASM2_SD2
GACGCCCCACGGCGCGGGTCAGGGCCGCCGCGCGGCCGCATTGGCCACGGTGTGCTTCGGCGCCACGGCGCCCAGGTCCGAGCGTTCGGCCAGGGCGACGGCCTCGGTCCGGCGGTTCTCGGTGAAGGCGCGGTCCACGAGGATGCCGTCCACGAGCCCGACCGTGGACAGGCCCGGGATGTCGGTGGAGAAGGAGACCGCGCGGCAGCCCTCCTGCACGTCGGCCTGCTCCACGAGGCGGCGGGTGATCGGGGCGGCCTCGTTGAACACGCAGGCGATGCGGGTGTGCTCGTAGATCGAGCCCTTGTCCCGGACGTAGCCCTCCATCGAGCCGTGCCAGTCCACATGGTCCTCGGCGATGTTCAGCACCGCCGAGGAGGCCGCCTCGATATGGTGGGTCCAGTGCAGCTGGAAGCTGGAGAGCTCCAGGGCGAGGACGTCGTACCCCTCGGGGTCGCGGATCGCGTCGAGCACCGGGGTGCCGACGTTCCCGCAGGCCACGGCCCGGCGCCCGTCGGCGCGCAGGATCGCCTCCACCATGGTGACGGTGGTGGTCTTGCCGTTGGTGCCGGTCAGGCAGATCCAGTCGGCGACCGGCCGGCCGGCGCGCTCACGGACCCGCCAGGCCAGCTCGATGTCCGACCAGATCGGGATGCCGGCGGCGTGGGCCTGCATCAGCAGCGGCTGGTCCGGCCGCCACCCCGGGGAGGTCACGACGACGTCCGGCAGCTCGTCGCCGACGTGCGGCAGCGTGGTGGTCGCCTCCTGCTCCAGGACGACGTCCCGGACACCGACGATCCTCAGCGTCTCGGCGCGCTGGAGGTTCTCCTCGGACGCGTTGCCGTCCACCACGAGGACGTCCGCGCCGAGCTCCACCAGCGTGTCCGCCACGGAGAAGCCGGTGACGCCGAGGCCCGTGACCACGACGCGCAGCCCCGTCCACTCCGGGGCGTCCCAGGACGTGAGCGGATCGGTGCGGGGCGTCGAGGCGAGGGGCTCGAGGACGGGGGTCGGGGCGGTCTCGCTCACGGGGTCACCGCCGCCACGCCGCCGCCGGCGAGCAGCCACTCGCCGTAGAAGATGGACAGGCCGACGATCACGCAGACGAGGCTGATCAGCCAGAAGCGGACCACCACGGTGATCTCGGCCCAGCCCTTGAGCTCGAAGTGGTGCTGCAGCGGCGCCATCAGGAAGACGCGCTTGCCGCCGGAGACCTTGAAGTAGCCGACCTGGATGATCACGGACAGGGTGATGGCCACCATGAGGCCGGCGAGGATGACCACCAGGATCTCGGAGCGGGTGAAGATGGCGAAGCCGGCGAGGGCGCCGCCCAGGGCCAGCGAGCCCGTGTCTCCCATGAAGATCTTCGCCGGCGAGGTGTTCCACCACAGGAAGCCCAGCAGCGAGCCGGTGAGGATGGCAGCCAGCAGGCCGAGGTCCATGGGGTCGCGGACCTCGTAGCAGCCCGGGCCGGTGATGGTGCCGCAGGCCTGGCTGGCCTGGAAGATCGACATCAGCACGTAGGCCCCGGTAATCATGGCGGTCGCGCCGGTCGCGAGGCCGTCGAGGCCGTCCGTGAGGTTCACGGCGTTGGTGGTGGCCGTGGTGATGAGGTTGGACCAGACCACGAACAGGACGTAGGCGAGCACCGGTCCGGCGAACGCCATCTCGAGCCACGGGATGTCCCGGACGAAGGAGATGGCGGTGGAGGCCGGGGTGAGCCCGTCGTTGTTTGGGAAGTTCAGGGCCAGCACGGCGAACAGGGTGCCGATGACGCCCTGGAGGATGATCTTGCCCCGGGGCGTCAGGCCGAGGGACTGCTGCTTCGTGATCTTGGTGAAGTCGTCCACGAAGCCCACGAAGGCCATGCCCACGGTGAGGAAGAGCAGGAGCAGCCCCGAGGCGGTCGGCCCGGCGTTCTCGGAGCCCAGGAGCGCCATGATCCCGTGCGTCAGGAAGTAGACCACCACGAGCACCACGACGAACACGAGGCCGCCCATGGTGGGGGTGCCGCGCTTGGTCTTGTGGGTGGTCGGGCCGTCGTCGCGGACGAACTGGCCGTACCCCTTCCTCACGAGGAATCGGATGAACAGGGGCGTGCCAGCGGCCGCGAAGACGAGGCCGAGGACACCGCCGATGAGCAGGCCGATCACGGGCGCTCCTCCTTGGGGGTGGACGATGCGGAGCCCTCGGCGCCGGCGGCGGCGAGACGCTCGCCGAGCTGCGCGAGCCGGGAGCCGTTGGAGGACTTCACGAGGACGATGTCTCCGGGCGCCAGACGCTCCAAGAGCAGGTCGAAGGCCTCGTCGAGGTCGGCGGCGAAGTGCGCCTCCTCGCCCCAGCTGCCTTCGTTGAGGGCGCCGATGTACAGGGCCCGTGCCCCGGCGCCGACGACGAGAAGCTGGGCGATGTTGAGCCGCACGACGGTCTCGCCGACGAGCGTGTGCTCACGGATGTGCTCATCGCCGAGCTCGAGCATCTCCCCGAGGACGGCCCAGGTGCGCCGTCCGGTGGCCCGGCCGAGCTGGGCCAGGGTCTTCAGCGCGGCGCGCATGGACTCGGGGTTGGCGTTGTAGGCGTCGTTGATGACGGTGACCCCGTCCGGGCGGTCGGTGCGCTCCATGCGGAAGCGGCTGGTGGGGCCGAGTCCGTCCAGGACCTGCACGATGTCCGCCGGCGAGATCCCCGCGGCGGCGGCGGCCGCCGCGGCGGCGAGGATGTTGTGGCCGTGGTGGGCGCCGATCAGACCGGAGGTGAGCGGCAGCGCGGGGACGTCCGTGTCCGCGCCGAGCTGCAGCTGCATCACCGGACACCCCTCGTCGTCGGTGGTGAGGTTCCGGGCCAGCGCGAGGCCGGAGGCCCGCCCCGAGGCGACGTCACGTGCGATGAGCGGCACGGTGTCCTCGTCCGTGGAGAACCACACGATCTTCGCCAGGGTGCGCTCGGCCATGGCCACCACCTGCGGGTCGTCCCGGTTCAGGACGACGACGCCCTCGGCGCCGACCGCCTCCACGAGCTCCCCCTTGGTCCTGGCGATGTTCTCCACCCCGCCGAAGCTGCCGGCATGGGCCGTGCCCACCATGAGGACGACACCGATGTCCGGCCTCACGATGTCGCAGAGGTACTCGATGTTGCCGACGTGGTCCGCACCCATCTCGACGACGAGGTACCGGGTGTCCAGGGCGGCCCGGAATACAGTGAGCGGCACTCCGACCTCGCCGTTGAACGAGCCCTGCGGCGCCACGGTCGGACCGTGATCGGCCAGAATCGCGGCCAGGAGGTCCTTGGTGGTGGTCTTCCCGGCGGAGCCCGTGATGCCGATGACGGTCGTCTCGGAGTGGGCGCGCACGCGGGAGACGACCTCACGCGCCAGCGCACCCATGGCGACCACCGCGTCCGCGACGAGGATCGAGGGATGCGCGGTGCCGTCGGGCGCGGCGGTGCCGCGCTCCGCGAGGACGGCACATGCGCCGGCCGAGAGCGCGGCGTCGATGAAGTCGTGGCCGTCGGCACGCTCGCCGGGCTTGGCGACGTACAGGACGCCGTCCTGTCCAGCGACCTCACGGGAGTCCGGGGTCACGGCGGTCAGCACGGTCTCCGGGTCCAGTGTCTCGGAGAGGGTGCCGCCGACGGCCTCGGCGATCTGGGAAGCGGTGAGAGCGATCATTTGGACCCGACTTTACCGCGACGTGGATGACAGGTCGGTGAGGCGCCCGTCGCGTCGGTCGGCCAGCGCGGCCCGCAGCTCCACGCGGTCGTCGAGCTCGACGTCGACGCCGGCCACGTCCTGGACCGTCTCGTGTCCACGGCCCGCGAGCAGGATGCTGTCCGCGTCCTCCGCGAGGGCGGCGGCAAGGCGGATCGCCTCGGCCCGCGGGGCGGACTCGTGGACCTCCACCCGGTGACCCTGCTCCTGGCGGGCGGCCGCCTCGGCACGCACACCCTCGAGCACCTCGGCCCGGATGCTGGCCGGCTCCTCGCCGTGCGGGTCGTCGTCCGTGACGATCACCACGTCCGCGTATCGCGCGGCGATGCGCCCCATCAGCGGACGCTTGGTGGTGTCCCTCTCCCCGGTGGCACCGAAGACGAGGATCGTGCGTCCCCGCCGGCCGGTCGCCGCACGTGCCTGGGCCAGGGACTCGAGTGCCTGCACCATCCCGTCCGGATTGTGGGCGAAGTCGACGACGCCGTCGGGCTCCCGACCGACGACCTCCATGCGGCCGGGGACCGCGGCGGCGAAGGGGCCCTCACCCGCCGGCACGTCGAGCACGGCCTGGATCCGGTCGAAGGTGTCGTCTCCGAGGGCCTCCAGCACCATCAGCGCCGCGAGGGCGGCGTTGGCGGCGTTGAAGCGTCCGGGCAGGCCCACGGAGGCCTTGAGCACGCGCCCGGTGCGGGCCTGGGTCAGCTCGAAGCGGTGCCCGAGCCCGTCCGGGGTGAGCGCGGTGAGCTCCCAGTCGGGGGTGACCTCCGGGTGGCGCTCGGCGAGGGGCGCCGGGGGGGACGGGGCGCGGGCCGGTCCAAGGGGCGAGGGGT
>NZ_JBNFOB010000198.1:0-4528 GCF_057364565.1 Micrococcus sp. LASM2_SD2
GCCTCGAGGCCGTGCTCGAGGAGCGTGCGGCCGTCGGACAGCGGCGCGAGGGCCTTCGGCATGCCCGCGCCCAGGCGGGTGCCGGAGCCCGCGGCGGCGAGCAGGACGGCGGTGGACATGGGGACTCCTTCGGCGGGCGGGGTGCTCCCCTCATTCCTACCCCACGGGCATTCCGGCCGCACGGACGGGAGGAGACGGGGCGCGGCGAGGACCCGACGTTCTCCCGAACGAAAGCGGTGCCGGACTCGACGATCTCCCGAACGAAAGCGTGGGGAGGGAGTGGGACGGGCGGGACGGGTGGAGCCCCTGAGGGCGGGGAACGCAGACGACCCGCCCGCTGCGCGGTGCAGCGGACGGGTCGTCGACTCAATCCTGTGCGGGCCCGGACTCAGCCCTCGAGGGTCTTGTCCAGGATGCCCTCGGCCTCCTCCTCGGAGACCTTCTTCGCCAGGGCCAGCTCGGAGACGAGCACCTGACGCGCCTTGGACAGCATGCGCTTCTCGCCCGCGGACAGGCCGCGGTCCTGATCGCGGCGCCACAGGTCGCGGACGACCTCGGCCACCTTGATGACGTCGCCCGAGGCAAGCTTCTCCAGGTTCGCCTTGTAGCGGCGGGACCAGTTGGTCGGCTCCTCGACATGCTCGGCCTGCAGCACCTCCACGACGTGCTCGAGGCCCTCCTTGTCCACGACGTCCCGGACTCCGACGAGGTCGACGTTCTCCGCCGGGACCTCGATGGTCAGGTCGCCCTGCGCCACCTTGAGCTTGAGGTACATCTTCTCTTCGCCCTTGATGGTCCGCATCTTGATCTCCTCGATGCGAGCTGCACCGTGATGCGGGTAGACGACGGTCTCTCCGACCTCAAAAACCATGTATTCGGCCCCTTTCGTGACACCTCAGTCTATCACGGGCGCACCGCCGCGCGGAGTGTCGGACCGAGGGCGGACAGCGGCGCTGTGATAGTGGACCGCACCGCCGTCACGGGCACGGGCAGGACGACTTGTGCGATAGGCTGACCTCAACCGTCCGCACGCCCGCGTGCGCCCTGGTCCGCACCGCTTTGAGGAGATCATCGTGAACACCGTCGCCACCCGGTCCGCACGCCTGCGTCGCCTGGGCGCGGGCTCCGCCGCCGCCGTCGCCCTGCTGGCGGCCACCGGCTGCAGCGCCGTCAGCCCGATCGCTACCGGCATCCCGTACTCGCCGAGCGACGGCATCGTGGCCGACATGGGGGACGCCGGCGTGCGCAACCTCGCGGTCGTCTCGACCGGCGCCGAGGAGCAGGGCCGCGTGATCGGCTCGGTCGTGAACAAGTCCCAGGAGGACATGACCGTCACCGTCGAGGTCTCCAGCACCTCCCAGGACGTCGACGTCCCGGCCGGCAAGGTCGTCTCCCTCGAGGACGAGGAGTTCATCGTGGACCAGGCCGGCGCGGACGCCGGCCAGTACACCGAGGGCGCCCTCTCGGTGGACGGCGAGTCCCAGGACGTGCAGGTCCCGGTCCTCGGCCCCACCATGAAGGAGTACCAGGACCTCGTCCCCGGCGGCTTCGACGAGGCCGAGTGGACCGACCACCTGCACGAGGAGACCCACCACTACGGTACCGAGCACTGACGCTCGCCCCGCAGACACCGCGAAGGCCCCGCCTCCCCATCCGGGAGGCGGGGGCCTTCGCCGTGCGGCGGGGCCGCGGCGCCGCCCGCAGGGGACGGCGCCGCGGGCACTCAGGCCTCGAACTTGTAGCCCAGTCCGCGCACCGTCACCAGGTGGCGCGGGCTCGAGGGGTCCGGCTCGATCTTCGAGCGCAGGCGCTTCACGTGCACGTCCAGGGTCTTGGTGTCCCCCACGTAGTCCGAGCCCCACACGCGGTCGATCAGCTGGCCGCGGGTGAGCACCCGGCCGGCGTTGCGCAGCAGCATCTCCAGGAGCTCGAATTCCTTCAGCGGCAGGGAGACCGGCTCCCCGTCCACGGACACCACGTGGCGCTCGATGTCCATGCGCACCGGGCCGGCCGCCACGGTGGTGGTCACCAGCTCCTCCGGCTCCCCCTGGCGACGCAGGACCGCGCGCACACGCGCGACGAGCTCGCGGGAGGAGTACGGCTTCGTCACGTAGTCGTCCGCGCCGAGCTCCAGTCCGACCACCTTGTCCACCTCCGAGTCCTTCGCGGTGAGCATGATGATCGGCACGTTGGAGCGCTGACGGATCTGCCGGCACACCTCCGTCCCGGACATGCCCGGCAGCATCAGGTCCAGCAGGACCAGGTCCGCGCCGGAACGCTCGAACTCGGCCATCGCGGCGTTGCCGTCCGCGGCCACCGAGACCTCGAAGCCCTCCTTGCCGAGGAGGTAGGACAGCGGATCGCTGAACGACTCCTCGTCCTCCACGATCAGGATGCGGCTCATGCGCGTTTCTCCTTCCGAAGTGCCTGTCGGCTGGGGGCGGCGCCCGCCAGGGCCCCGCCGTTGCGGGTGGCGTCGACGTCGTCGACGCTGTGGTCATGGTCCCCGCCGCTCCACAGCGGCAGGCGGACGGTGAAGGTGGAACCCCGGCCCGGCTGGGACCACAGGGTCACCTCTCCGCCGTGGTTGGCGATGACGTGCTTGACGATGGACAGCCCCAGGCCCGTGCCGCCGGTCTGACGGGACCGGGCGGTGTCCACGCGGTAGAAGCGCTCGAAGACGCGCTCCTGCTCCTCCGGGCTGATGCCGATGCCCTGGTCCGTCACCGTGACCTGGGCGAGGCCGTCCACCGCGGACAGGCCGACACCCACCGTGGTGTGGTCCGGCGAGTAGCGCACGGCGTTGTCCACCAGGTTGCGGACGGCCGTCATCAGCTGGTCCGCGTCACCGTGCACGGGGTGCGGGATCGAGCCGCCGACCTTCAGGGTGATGTCCCGTGCGTCCGCGGTCAGACGGAGGCGGTCCACGGCGTCGGCGACCACCTTCTCCATATCCACCGGACGCCCCTCGTGGACGATGTCCTTCGACTGCAGCCGGGACAGCTCGATGATGTCCTGCACCAGTGCGGCCAGGCGCACGGACTCGATCTGCAGCCGGCCGGCGAAGCGTGCACCGCGTCCTCGTCCTCCGCGGCGTCGTCCAGGGCCTCCGCCAGCAGGGAGATGGCGCCGACGGGCGTCTTCAGCTCATGGGAGACGTTGACGACGAAGTCGTTGCGCATCGCCTCGGTGCGGGTGATCTCGGTGCGGTCGTCCGCGAGGATCAGGATGTGCTCGTTGTCCAGCGGTGCCACGCGGAGCTGGACAACGATGCTGCCCTGCCCCAGCGGGCCGCGCGGCAGCTCGTAGCGCCGCTCCACCGTGACGCCCTCGGCGCGGACACGGCCCGTGAGCTCGCGGAGCTGGTCATGGACGAGGCGGTAGCCGCGCACCAGGCCGAACGCATACGCCGAGGGGTTGGCTCGGACGACGCCGTCCACGGCGTCCACGACGACGTAGGCGCGCCCGATGACGGAGAGCACCTCGGCCGCACCGGGCGGGAGGGTGGGCTCGTCGACCGTCAGGTCGACGGTGCGGCTGCGCCCCGAAGCCCGGAACGCCAGCATGGAGGCCACCCCGACGGCGAGGCCGATCGCTCCGCAGAGCAGGCCGATGATCACGGGGTCCACGCCCCCAGAGTAGCCGGTGGGAGGCGCTCAGGACCCGCCCGGCGGGCTTAGTCCGCAGGCCAGCCCCAGTTCAGGAGCTGTTCATCTGCACCCGCCACACTGTCCCTTCGGCCCTTTGTCCCCACGGGCCGTCCCGACCATCGCCTGGAGGCCCCATGCGCGAGCTGTTCCGCGCCAACCTGAGCCGCCTCGGCAAGGATCTGACGACCATCGCCGAGCTCGTGCACCGGGCCGCAGACGACGCCCGCGCCGCCCTGGAGACCGCGGACGTGCACCGCGCCGAGCAGGTCATCTCCGAGGACGCCCGCATCGACCACCTCCAGGAGCAGCTGGACGAGCAGGCCATCCAGCTGCTGGCCCTCCAGGCCCCGGTGGCCTCGGACCTGCGGACCGTGGTGGCCACCCTGAGGATGAGCACGTCGCTGGAACGCATGGGGGACCTCGCCCGGCACATCGCCCAGCTCACCCGCCTGCGCTACCCCGAGCTCGTGATCCCCGAGTCCGTGCGCCCCACCTTCGCCGCCATGGCGGACGACACCGTGGACGCCGCGGCGCAGATGGCCCTGCTGCTCGAGACCCAGGACCTCGGCCATGCGGACGCGATCGCCGAGCTGAACGAGCGCATCAACGGCCATCACGTCAGCGTGTTCCGGGCGATCGCCGCCCCCACCTGGAACGAGACCGCCGCCACCACCACGGACGTCACCCTGGCCTCCCGGTACCTGGAGCGCTTCACGGACCATGCCGTGTCCGTGGCTGGGAAGATGCGCTACCTGGTCACCGGCCGGTGGCCCTCCCACCAGGACACCTGAGCCGCACACCCGCAGACCAGGCGACGGGGCGCCGTCGGGACGTCGAGCATCGTCCCGACGGCGCCCGTCGTCCGTCGCGTCCGGCCG
>NZ_JBNFOB010000199.1:0-4506 GCF_057364565.1 Micrococcus sp. LASM2_SD2
CGGCGCTCCGAGGCCGCCGGCCGTCGTCGTCCGCCGAGCACCACGGGGAACGCCCGGGGGACCGCGGCGAGGGGATGTCGCCCGCCGGAGCACCGACCCCGGGCCCGCCGTCCACGTCCTCGGAGACCAGCCGCCTCAACGAGCGGTACCACTTCGACTCGTTCGTGATCGGCTCGTCCAACCGCTTCGCCCACGCCGCGGCCAACGCGGTGGCCGAGGCGCCGGCAAAGGCGTACAACCCGCTGTTCATCTACGGCGAGTCCGGTCTGGGCAAGACCCACCTGCTGCACGCGATCGGCCACTACGCCCGCCGCCTCTACCCGGGCCTGCGGGTGCGGTACGTGAACTCGGAAGAGTTCACCAACGACTTCATCAACTCCATCCGCCACGACGAGGGCGCTTCGTTCAAGCAGGTCTACCGCAACGTGGACATCCTGCTGATCGACGACATCCAGTTCCTGGCGGACAAGGAGGCGACGGTCGAGGAGTTCTTCCACACCTTCAACACGCTCTACAACAACAACAAGCAGGTCGTGATCACCTCCGACCTGCCGCCGAAGCAGCTCTCCGGCTTCGAGGAGCGGCTGCGTTCCCGGTTCGAGTGGGGTCTGATCACGGACATCCAGCCGCCGGACCTCGAGACCCGCATCGCCATCCTCCGCAAGAAGGCGGAGGCCGAGGGGCTGTTCGCCCCGCCGGAGGTGCTCGAGTACATCGCCTCCCGGATCTCCACGAACATCCGCGAGCTCGAGGGAGCGCTGATCCGCGTCACCGCGTTCGCGTCCCTGAACCGCCAGGACGTGGACATCCAGCTGGCCGAGCACGTGCTCAAGGACCTCATCACGGACGACGACGTCCACGAGATCACGCCGGAGCTGATCCTGCATGCGACCGGTGAGTACTTCAACCTCACGATGGAGGAGCTGACCAGCAAGTCCCGCACGCGCACGCTGGTCACCGCCCGCCAGATCGCGATGTACCTGCTGCGTGAGCTGACCGAGATGTCCCTGCCGAAGATCGGCCAGGCCCTCGGCGGCCGCGACCACACCACCGTGATCCATGCGGACCGCAAGATCCGCGAGCTCATGGCCGAGCGGCGCACCATCTACAACCAGGTCACCGAGCTGACCAACGAGATCAAGCGCAAGCAGCGCGGCCACTGAAACCCTGAACCGGTGCTCAAGGGATCGTCCACATTGTCCACTCCTGTGGACAACCCTGTGGAGAGGGCGTCCTGCTGTGGACAACCGGGAGGCCTCGGCAGCGGCCCGCGCAGGCCGCTGAGACGATGATCCGCAGGGTGGGGACGGACCGTTGCCCACCTGCGTGTAATCACACGGCTGTCATTCGGATCTCCACACTCGTCCACACGTTTCCACAGGCCTGCCGACGTAGGAACCGCAGAATCATGCGAATGCAGATCACACCTGTGGAGAAGAATGTGGACAGAGTCGGGACGAAGCACAGCGGCCTCTGGACAAGTCCGGGCGAGGCTGTGCAGAACAGGCGAAGGGCCGTCGTCGGGAATCCACGGGCCGCCCACACCCCCATCGGAGCGGATCCACCGCCGGACCCACAGGAGGATCGGCCCGGGTGCTGCCCTGGGAGCGGTTCTCCACAGAATCCACACGTGCTGACACCCCTACTCATCTCTTGGGAGATCTCCTCGTCGAGGAACATCTGGGCCCCGGCGCACCGACCGGACACCACATGTGGGCCACCTCCCCGCACAGGGCCCTGGCTGACCTGACAGCGAGCACGCCCACCGCCTATGCTGATCAACGCGTCTTCCCACCCGCGCGCCGTTGACCGGTATGCGCACCTGTCGGACGTAGAATCCCGGTCCGCACCGGCTCCAGGGATTCGCCCATGTGTGTACACCGGCCTGACCGAGAGGCCAGAGAGGCAGTGCAGAGCTCGTGAAGTTCACCGTCGAACGCGACATCCTCACGGATGCCGTCTCCTGGACAGCCCGCTCCCTCTCGCCGCGCCCGCCGGTTCCCGTGCTCTCGGGCCTGCTCATCACGGCCGAGGCCGGACTCGTCTCCATCGCGAGCTTCGACTACGAGACCTCCGCACGCCTGGACATCGAGGCGGACATCGAGGCCGAGGGCCAGGTCCTGGTCTCCGGCCGCCTGCTCAACGACATCGTCCGCTCACTGCCGGCCGCGCCGGTGACGCTCGAGCTGGACGGCGGCAAGGTGCTCGTCACCTGCAAGTCCTCCCGCTTCTCCCTGGCCACCATGCCGGTCGGCGAGTACCCGGCCCTGCCCGAGCTGCCGGAGGTCGCCGGCACCGTGGACGGCGCCGCCTTCGCCCACGCCGTGCACCAGGTGACCGTGGCCGCCTCGAAGGACGACACCCTCCCGATCCTCACCGCCGTGAAGGTGGAAATCGAGGGGGACAAGATGACCTTCCTGGCCACGGACCGCTACCGCCTGGCCATGAAGGAGATCACCTGGACCCCGGCCCACCCCTCGGTGTCCACCTCCCTGCTGGTCAAGGCCCGCACCCTCACCGAGGTCGCCAAGTCGCTCGGCGGCGCCGGCAGCCTGGAGCTGCGGTTCGCCGAGGGCGTGGACCTGGTCGGCTTCGCCTCCGCCGGCCGCCGCACCACCTCCGTGCTCGTGGACGGCGAGTATCCCAAGATCCGCTCCCTGTTCCCGGAGACCAGCCCCATCCACGCCACCGTGGACACCGCCTCCCTGGTCGAGGCCTCCCGCCGCGTGGCCCTGGTGGCCGAGCGCAACTCCGCGCTGCGCATGGTCTTCACCGCCGGCTCCGTGACCCTGGACGCCGGCACCGGTGACGACGCCTCCGCGAACGAGGAGCTGCCCTGCACCCTGGACGGGGACGAGATCACGGTCGCCTTCAACCCGTCCTACCTCTCCGAGGGCCTGGCCGTGGTGGACCAGCCGCAGGTGAAGTTCTCCTTCACCACCGCCCCGAAGCCCGCGTTGCTCACCGGCGTGGCCGAGAAGGACGACGTCGTCTCCGACTACCGGTACCTCGTGATGCCGGTCCGCCTCACCTGAGACGGGCCGGGCACCTGCGCACGTGTACCTGTCCCAGCTGACGGTCGCGGACTTCCGCTCCTACCGGTCCGCTCACCTGAGCCTGACTCCGGGCGCCACGGTGCTGGTCGGCGCCAACGGGGTGGGCAAGACGAACCTCGTGGAGGCCGTCGGCTACCTGGGCACCCACTCCTCGCACCGCGTCGGCCAGGACGCGCCGCTGGTCCGCTTCGGCCAGGACCGCGCCCTGATCGGCGCCCGCATCCACCGCGGCTCCCGCGCCGTGGCACTGCAGCTGGAGATCCTGCCGGGTCGGTCCAACCGGGTGACGATCAACCGCGGCGCCCCCGTCCGTGCCCGTGAGGGCCTGGGCATCCTGCGCACCGTGGTCTTCGCCCCCGAGGACCTCGCGCTCGTCACCCAAGACCCGGGCGGCCGCCGCCGCTTCCTGGACCAGCTCATGGTGCAGCTGCGCCCGGCCCTCGGCGAGGCCGCCGCAGACTACGAGCGGGTGCTGCGCCAGCGCAACGCCCTGCTGAAGACGGCCAGGCAGCAGCGCCGCTGGGGCCCGGAGGAGGACGCCACCCTGGCGGTCTGGGACGAGCACCTCTCGGTGGCCGGGGCCCGCCTGCTCAACGGCCGCCTGAACGTGCTGCAGCTGCTCGCCGCTCCGCTGGCCAAGATGTACGGGGCCCTGACCAACGGTTCGAAGCCGGCCACCTTCGCCTACGAGTCCACCGTCCCGGGCGTCTCCGGCACCCACCAGCAGGTGCCGTCCGTCCAGGAGATCGCCGCCGCCATGCGGCAGGCCCTCGAGGACGCCCACGAGCAGGAGCGCGCCCGCGCCCTCACCCTGGTCGGCCCGCACCGGGACGAGCTCGCGCTCTTCCTCGGCCCCGCCCCGGCCCGCGGCTTCGCCTCCCACGGCGAGACCTGGTCCCTCGCCCTCGCCCTGCGCCTGGCCAGCTACGACGTGCTCGTCGCCGACGACCCCGACCCCGACGCCCGGCCCGTGCTCATCCTCGACGACGTGTTCGCCGAGCTCGACGCCGCCCGTCGCGGCCGCCTCGCGGGCCTGGTCTCCCGGGCCGAGCAGGTGCTGCTCACCGCCGCGGCTGTCGAAGACATCCCGGAGGAGCTGCACGCCGCGCGCGTGCTCGTCCGCCAGGACGCGGACGGCTCGGAGACGGCCGCCGAGGCCGAGGACCGTCCGCTGCCGGTGGAGGGGGACATCCGCCGTCCGCGCACCGACCAGGGTGTTCCCGACGACGGCCGCTCGCCCTCCGCGGCAGGCGTCACCGCCGAGGACGAGGACGGCGGGGACGACAGGGATGGGGACGTCGCCAATGGCTGACGGGCCCGCCGAGACCTCCACGGGAGTCCCCGGCCAGGACGAGGACCGCCCGGACCTCGCGATGATCCAGCTGCGCCGGGTGCGGGACGCCGCGATGGAGCGCGGCGAGGCCCGCCTCACCGGTCGCCCCGGCCGCGG
>NZ_JBNFOB010000200.1:0-4479 GCF_057364565.1 Micrococcus sp. LASM2_SD2
CGGCGTCCACCACCAGCGTCACGAGGGCGACGCCGTCCGCCAGGTGCGGGCCGTCGTCGGGGGTCCAGGGCCCCGGTGGGAGGCCGGGGCGAGCAGCTGCCAGGCGTTGGGGCCGTCCACGGCCAGGACGACCCGGTCGGCCTCGAGGCCTCGGAGGACCTCCTCGTTGCGGTCGCTGATCTGGGCCCACCACTGGCCGCGGTCGGCGAAGTGCTTGAGGGCGGCCACCCGGACGCCGCGCAGGACCGTCACCCCGGTGTCCCGCAGGCGGGACACGAGGCGGCCCGTGAGGATGTTCATGCCGCCGTCCAGGCCGGCCACGAGCGAACCGGGAGTGTGCTGGCCGCGCAGGGCGGCCACGCCGGCGGACAGGCTCCCCTGCTCCACGAACGCCTCGAGCAGGCCCGGGACGACGCGGCGGACGTCCACCGTGGACGGGTCGGCCGAGTGGACACCGGCCACCACCGGGGTGACGAGGCGGCGGAGCACCTCGTCGCCGAGCCGGTCCGCCACGAGCTCGCCGATGGTGATCTCCTCACCGGCGGCGATGCGCTCGGCCCAGGCGTCCACCGGTGCGGTCAGGTCCTGCCGGGCGCGGGCCAGCCCGTCGGCCGAGAGGGCCGCGGCGGTGTCCTCGGCGTCCAGGTCGCCCGGGATGCCGAGCAGGCCCAGCCGCGGAGACGGGAAGGAGCCCTCGGCCGCGTGGATCCAGGAGCCGCCGGCCGCCGGGGACATGATGCGCTCGTAGATGCCGAGCTCGTGCAGGAGCTCCTGCACGGCGGTCCCCCGCAGCGCGAAGGCCTCGGCGCCGCCGTCCAGCTCGAGCGTCTGCTCCTGGGGCGCACCGTGCTCGTCCTCGGACGGGACGGCGAGGTACCGCGGGGACACGGCGCCGCCGAGCACGGAGGTGGCCTCGGCGAGGGTCACCTCCCAGCCTGCCTGGCGCAGCCGCAGGGCGGAGAGCAGGCCGGCGATGCCGCCGCCGATCACCAGCGCGATGCCGGGTCCGTCCGCCGGGCCGGCGACGGAGTCGGCCGCGTCCGGGGCGGCGGCGTCCGGCGTCGAGAGGTCCTGCACGGGGGTGTCCGGGATCTTCATGCGTGCTCCTTTCCTGCGGCCGGGCGCTCCGGCACCGGAAGGGAATGGATCAGCTCGACCACGCGGGTGAGCACGGTCGCGTCGGTCTCCGGCGGCACGCCGTGGGCGAGGTTGACCACGTGGCCCGGAGCGGCCGCGCCGGAGGCCACCACCTCGCGGACGTGGGCCTCGAGCACCTCCCACGGGGCGTCCAGCAGAGCCGGGTCGATGTTGCCCTGCACCGGGACGGCGCCGCGGCCGTCCGGTCCGACGTTCGCGGAGAGGCGGCGGTGGGCCTCCTCCAGCGAGATGCGGTGGTCCACGCCCACGGCGGTCGCGCCGGCGTCGCGCAGGTGGTGCAGGAACTCCCCGGTGCCGATGCCGAAGTGCAGCAGGGGGGCTCCGCCGTCCGCGGCCGGGCCGGCGATGTCCGCCACGGCGGCGAACGCGGCGGCGGAGTGCTGCTGCACATGGTCCACGTAGTCCGCTGCGGACAGCGAGCCGGCCCAGGAGTCGAAGAGCTGCGCCGCCGAGGCCCCAGCCTCGATCTGCGCCCGCAGGAACTGGCCGGAGACGCGGGAAGCCCAGGCCGCCAGCGCGTTCCACGTGTCCGGATCCGCGTGCATCATGCGGCGCGGGCCGAAGTGGTCGCGGGAGGGGCGGCCCTCCACCATGTAGGCGGCCAACGTGAAGGGGGCGCCGGCGAAGCCGATGAGCGGTCGGGGCCCGAGCTCGTCCACGGTGAGCCGGACGGCCTCGCGGATGACGTCCAGCGCCGAGTCCTCGAGGTCCGGAAGGGCCGCGACGTCCGCGGCGGTGCGCACGGGGTGGTCCAGCACGGGGCCGACGCCGGAGACGATCTCGACGCCCACCCCGGCCAGCCGAAGCGGCACCACGATGTCGGAGAAGAAGATGCCGGCGTCCACGTCGTGCCGGCGGACCGGCTGCATCGTGATTTCCCTCACAAGGCCCGGCATGACGCAGGAATCGAGCATCCCGATGCCCTCGCGCGCCTTCTTGTACTCCGGCAGCGAACGTCCGGCCTGGCGCATGAACCACACCGGGTGACGCTCCGGTCGCCGTCCGCGCAGGGCACGGATCAGGGGTGCACCGGCGGTGGATCGCGCGGGATCCGTGGTGCGGAGCGGATGGTCGGCCGGCAGGGCTGCGGCCGCCGCGGACGGGGTGCAGGCGGAGGTCTCAGCGGTCATGCGCCCCATTGTTCCATCCTCGGCCGCGGCGTTCGGATGGACGACGACGGCCGCCCCGCCCGACGTGGCATGCGTCACCTCCGCACCCCTCACCCGGCCCGTGCGCGGCAGGGACGTGAGCCTCGCCTCGATGACTCCGGCCGAGCCCACGGCTAGGATGGACGGCGCTGTGACACTCTTCTCGCTGATCGCCTCGCACAAGGACGTCGACCTGGACACGGTCGCCCGGCTCTCCGCCGGCGCGGCGTCCGTGCTCTCCGCCCTGCCCGCCTCCGGCGCGGGCGGGCCGTCGTGCTGGCCACGTGCAACCGGGTGGAGGTCTACGCGGACGCGGACGACGGCGACGTGTCCCGCACCCACAACACCCTGGTGAAGGCGATCGCCGCAGAGACCGACCTGCCGTACGCCACCGTGGACGGTACCTTCCGGCCGCTCGGCGCCGACGCGACCGTCCGCCACCTGTTCGAGGTCGCCTCCGGCCTGGACTCCGCCGTCGTCGGCGAGCGCGAGATCGCCGGCCAGGTGCGCCGGGCCCTCGTGGAGGCCCGTGAGGCCGGTACGGCCACCGGCCCCCTGGTGCGCCTGTTCGAGGGCGCCACCCGCACGGCGAAGGACGTGGGCTCCCAGACCGCCCTGGGCGCGACCGGCCGCTCCGTGGTGACGGTCGCCCTGGATCTGGCCGAGGACCTGCGCGGCGTGGGCACCGCGGAGGACGCCCGACGGTTCTGGTCCGAGGCGAACGTCCTGCTGATCGGCACCGGCTCGTATGCCGGCACCACCCTCGCTCAGCTCGCCGACCGCGGCGCGACCGCCGTGGCCGTCCACTCGGCCTCCGGACGCGCCGAGCAGTTCGTGGCCGACCGCGGCGGCTGGGCCATGGCCCTGGGCGGCGAGCACATCGCCGGCGCCCTGGCCGAGGCGGACGTGGTGGTCGGCTGCTCCGGCTCCGGGCGTCAGGTCTCCCCCGAGCAGCTCGTGGCGCTGCGTGAGGGCGCCACCCACCCCGTCACCCTGGTCGACCTCGCCCTGACCCGCGACTTCGATCCGGCGGTGGCGGATCTGGACCAGGTGGACCTGATCACCCTCGAGGACGTCCGCCTGGCGGCCCCGGAGCAGGCCGCATCCGCCGTGGCCGAGGCCCGTGCCCTGGTGGAGTCGTCACTGACGGGGTTCACCGACTCCCAGCGCGGGCGCACCGCGGACGGCGCGATCAAGGCGCTGCGCGAGCACACGCTCGCGGCGCTGGACACCGAGCTGGACCGCGTGCGCCGCCGCCACGGCTGCACGGCGCCGGCGGAGGAGATCGAGTTCGCACTGCGGCACATGGTCCGCCAGCTGCTGCACACCCCCACCGTCCGCGCCCGGCGCATGGCCGCCGAGGGCCGGCTGGAGGAGTACGAGCGCGCCCTCGAGGCCCTGTTCGACATCGCCGTCCCGGCCTCCGAGCCGGTCCAGGACGCCGCATCCGCCTGCCCGGTGGCGAAGCGGGATCCGGACACGGCGGAGCGCAGCGCATGAACGCACCCGCGCGTGCCGCACGCCTGCCCCGAGCCGAGCGTCGTCAGCAGCTCGTGGAGGTGGCCCGCGCGCTGTTCGTGGAACACGGCTACGCCCACACGTCCATGGACCAGATCGCCGAGTCCGCGGCCGTCTCCAAGCCCGTCCTGTACCAGCACTTCCCCGGCAAGCACGAGCTCTTCCTGCACCTGTTGGACGTCGAGGTCGAGGACCTGGTGCAGCAGATCTCCGAGGTGCTGTCCGCGGACCACGGATCCGCGGATTCCACGGACCGGGCGAACAGGCAGCGCACCCGGGAGACGGTCACCGCCGTCTACACCTACGTGTCCGACCCGAGCCGCCGGCACCGTCTGCTCATGTCCTCGGGCCTCACCCACGACCCGGAGGTGCAGCAGCGCTGCGAGGTCATCGAGGGCACCCTGGCCCGTCACATCGCGAAGCTGCTCGAGGAGGACTCGACGGTCACCTCCGACGAGGCCGAGCTCGTCTCGCGCGGCCTGGTGGCGTACATGATCGAGGCCGCCCGCTGGTGGGCCGACGAGGCCGACGCGACCACCCGGCCGACCCTCGAGCAGGCCGCCGAGGTCACCTCCACCATGCTCTGGCGCGGACTCTCCAGCCTCTGAGCCGCCGGCGTCCGCGCCCGGGGCCGGGTGATGCGGGCCTGCCGCGG
>NZ_JBNFOB010000201.1:0-4417 GCF_057364565.1 Micrococcus sp. LASM2_SD2
CGCCCCCGCGGTGCCCGCCGCGGCGCCGCCGGTGCCGCCGCCTCGTCGAACGCCCTGACCGCGCCCATGCAGGGCACCATCGTGAAGGTCGCGGTCGAGGAGGGCGAGCAGGTCTCCGAGGGCGACCTGATCGTGGTCATGGAGGCCATGAAGATGGAGCAGCCGCTCACCGCCCACAGGAACGGCGTGGTCTCCGGACTCGCCGTCAAGGCCGGTGACGCCGTCAGCGCGGGCACCGCGATCGTCACCCTCGAGGACGCCGAGTGACCTTCCTTCTGTGACGGTTCTGGGCACCCGGTGTCCGAACTGTGGACATTCCGCTCCCGGACACACAGACGGCGGCCACCGGCTCTACGGTGGTCGCCGTTCCTGTCTCCCGCCGAGCCGCCGCTTCCGACGGCCCCGACCGTCTGGAGTGACCATGTCCACCACCTCTGCCGGCCCCGCGCCGGACGGCACCGCCGCCGCCATCGACGCCGCCGACGAAATCCCGCGCTCCCGCGTGGTCCTCGCCTCCCTGATCGGCACCTCGATCGAGTTCTACGACTTCTACATCTACGCGACCGCCGCGGTCTCGGTGTTCCCGCTGATCTTCTTCGCCGGCGGCGACGACACCACGGCGCTGCTGGCCTCCATGGCCACCTTCGGTGCCGCTTTCGTGGCCCGCCCGCTGGGTGCCGTCCTGTTCGGCCACCTCGGCGACCGGATCGGCCGCAAGACCACCCTGATCGGCTCGCTGCTGACCATGGGCATCGCCACCTTCCTCATCGGACTGCTGCCCACCTACCAGCAGATCGGCCTCTGGGCCCCGGCCATGCTGACCATCCTGCGCTTCAGCCAGGGCCTCGGCCTCGGCGGCGAGTGGTCCGGAGCAGCCCTGCTGGCCACGGAGTATGCGAAGGAGGGCAAGCGCGCCTGGGCCGCCATGTGGCCGCAGCTGGGCGCACCGATCGGCTTCTTCCTGGCCAACGGCCTGTTCCTGCTGCTGGTGCTCGGCTTCGACCACGACTCCACGGACCCCGTCCTGGACGGCGTGTTCCTCACCTGGGTCTGGCGCGTGCCCTTCCTGCTCTCCCTGGCCATGGTGCTGGTGGGCCTCTACGTCCGTGTGAAGCTGGAGGAGACCCCGGTCTTCCAGCGCGCCCTGGCGAACGACCAGCGCGTCTCCGCCCCGCTCGGCGAGGTCTTCCGCCGCAACTGGTGGGAGCTGATCCTGGGCACCTTCGTCATGTACGCCACCTACGTGCTCTTCTACATCATGACCACGTGGATCCTGTCCTACGCGATCGGCAAGACCTCCGACGGGCTCCTGGGCGTCCCCTACGCCGAGTTCCTGGTCCTGCAGCTGATCGGCATCGTGTTCTTCGCCGCGTTCATCCCCGTGGCGGGCATGCTGGCGGACCGCTTCGGCCGCCGTCCGACCCTGCTGACCGTGACCGCCCTGATGATCGTCTTCGGCCTGTCCTTCGGCCGGCTGCTGGACCCGGCCGAGATGGGCACCGGCTCGGACCTGAACGTGCCGCGCATGCTGGTCTTCTTGGCCGTGGGCATGGTGCTGATGGGCCTGACCTTCGGTCCGATGTCCGCCGTCCTGCCGGAGCTGTACCCCACCAACACCCGGTACACCGGCTCGGGCATCGCCTACAACGTGTCCTCCATCCTCGGTGCGGCCCTGACCCCGTTCATCGCCGCCTGGCTGGTGGCGAACTTCAGCGTCGCCACGTGGGCTACTACCTGGCCGCCGCGTCCCTGCTCACGCTGATCGCCCTGTTCCTGGCACCGGAGACGCGCCACGCGGACCTGGCGGACGTCACCTCTGCACGCGAGCGGCGCGCCGCCACCCGCTGACGCACGCTCCCCTGACACACGGAAGGGCCCCGGCAGGAGATCTCCCGCCGGGGCCCTTCCGTGTGCGGGCTCAGAGATGCACGTGCAGGCGGCGGGCCGCCTCCGCCAGAGAGCCGGCCATGGACGGGTACACGGTGAAGGTGTCCGCGAGGTCGTCCACGTGGAGCTTGTGGGTCACGGCGAGCGCGAGGGACCAGATGAGCTCGGAGGCGCGCGGGGCCACCACCACGCCGCCGATCACGGTGCCGGAGCCCTTGCGGGCGAAGACCTTCACGAAGCCGGCGGTGACACCCTGCATCTTCGCGCGCGGGTTGGTGGAGAAGTCGAGCTTGACCACATCGGCCTGGTACTGGCCGGAGTCCACCTGGGCCTGGGTGACGCCCACGGTGGCGATCTCCGGCGAGGTGAAGATGTTCGAGGCCACCAGGTGGGGGCGCAGCGGCTTCACGGCGTCGCCCATGAGGTGGGCCACCGCGATGCGGCCCTGCATGGCGGCCACCGAGGCGAGGGCGAAGACGCCGGTGCAGTCCCCGGCGGCGTAGATGGAGGGCACGGAGGTGCGGGAGACGCCGTCCACCTTGATGTGGCCGGAATCGGTGAGCTCCACTCCGGCGGCCTCGAGACCGAGGTCTGCGGTGTTCGGGATGCCGCCGACGGCGAAGAGCACATGGGAGCCCTCGATGTACGGGGTGTCCTTCGCACCGTCTCCGGACAGGTGCACGCGCACGCCGTCCTCGGTGCGCTCGGCGGACTCCGCGCGGGAGCGGGCCACCACGTTGACCCCGTTGGCCTCGAAGACGTCCTCGAGCAGCTCGGCGGCGTCCTGGTCCTCGCCCGGCAGCACGTGCTCACGGGAGGAGACGAGGGTGACCTTCGCGCCGATCTGGTCATAGGCCGAGGCGAACTCCGCGCCGGTGACGCCTGAGCCCACCACGATCATGTGCTCGGGGACCTCGGTGAGCGAGTACAGCTGGGTCCAGTTGAAGATGCGCTCGCCGTCCGGCTTCGCCGTGTCCAGCTCGCGGGGGCTCGCGCCGACGCAGAGCAGGATGGCGTCCGAGGTGATGACCTCGGGCTCGGCCTCCGGCTCCTCATGGCGGCGGACCTCGACCTCGTGCGGGCCGACGACCTTGCCCGAGCCGTGGATCACGCGCACGCCGCGCCGCTCGAGCACCTGCTGGATGTCCCGGGACTGCTCGCCGGCGATCTCGAGGATGCGGCGGTCCACCTCGGCCATCACTGCGCGCGGCTCGGCGCCGGCGCCCAGGTCCACGCCGAGGTCCTTCGCTGCGTCCACACGACGCATGGAGTCCGCGGTGGCGATGAGGGTCTTGGAGGGGACCACGTCCGTGAGCACCGCGGAGCCGCCCATGCCCTTCCGCTCGATCACGGTGACGTTCGCCCCCAGCTTCGCGGCCACCATCGCGGCCTCATATCCGCCGGGGCCGCCTCCGATGATGGTCAGGGACGGGGTGTATGTGCTGTTCGAGGTGCTCACGGGCTCCATTCTGACGGACGCGCGCCGCGGTTGTCACAGCCGGAGCGTCCGCGGACGGAGCAGACGCACCAGGGCCTCGGCCGGGCGGAGTCCCCGTGGCGAGTCCTAGACTGTCCTGCGTGACTGAGCAGAACGGAACCACCGCGCAGACCCCCGCCCTGCAGGGCGACCACCCCGGATTCGACGAGGCCCGGGCCGCCGCCGCTGCGATCGCCGAGGCGACCGGCGTGGCCGAGCACCGCATCGCCGTGGTCCTCGGCTCCGGCTGGGGCGGTGCCGCCGAGCTGATCGGCGAGACCGCGCACACCGTCCCGCTCGCCGACGTCCCCGGCTTCCACGCCCCGAAGGTACCCGGCCACAATGCGTCCATCCGCTCGGTGAGGCTCGCCGACGGAACCTCCGCACTGGTGTTCGGCTCCCGCACCCACTACTACGAGACCCGCGACGCACAGGCGGTGGCCCACACCGTGCGCACCGCCGCCGCAGCCGGTGCGAAGACGGTGGTCCTCACCAACGGATGCGGCGGCCTGGACCCGGAGATCGCCCCCGGCACACCCGTGCTGATCGCGGACCACCTCAACCTGACGGGCGCGACCCCGCTGGTCGGTGCCACCTTCGTGGACATGACGGACCTGTACTCGCCGCGCATCCGAACGATCGCCCAGGAGGTCGACCCGTCGCTGACCGAGGGCGTCTACGTGCAGTTCTCCGGTCCGCAGTACGAGACCCCGGCCGAGGTCCGCATGGCGAAGGCCCTCGGCGGAGATCTGGTGGGCATGTCCACCGCGCTGGACGCGATCGCCGCCCGGCACGCCGGCCTCGAGGTGTTCGGCATCTCCCTGGTGACGAACCTGGGCGCCGGCATCCAGGACGAACCCCTGTCCCACCAGGAGGTCGTGGAGGCCGGGCAGGCCGCCGGCCCGCGTATCTCCCGGCTCCTCGCGGACATCATCTCCCGTCTCTGAGAAGGACCACACCATGACCACGCCCCGCGACCCCGCCGCCCTGGACCCGCGGCTGCTCGAGCGTGCCCGCCGCTGGGCGCTCGAGGAGCCCCGATGCCCCGCCACG
>NZ_JBNFOB010000202.1:0-4358 GCF_057364565.1 Micrococcus sp. LASM2_SD2
CGCCGCCGAGCGATGCTCGGCGGCGGGCCGCTGTGCGGGTCCGGTCACGCTCAGTCGCGGGTGAGCTTGCGGTGCGTGACGCGGTGCGGGCGGGCGGCCTCGGGGCCGAGGCGGTCCACCTTGTTCTGCTCGTAGGACTCGAAGTTTCCCTCGTACCAGTACCAGTTGGCCGGATCCTCCTCGGTGCCCTCGTAGGCCAGCATGTGAGTGGCCACGCGGTCCAGGAACCAGCGGTCGTGGGAGACGACGACGGCACAGCCGGGGAACTCGAGCAGCGCGTTCTCGAGGGAGGTCAGGGTCTCCACGTCGAGGTCGTTGGTCGGCTCGTCGAGGAGCAGCAGGTTGCCGCCCTCCTTGAGGGTCAGGGCGAGGTTCAGGCGGTTGCGCTCGCCACCGGAGAGCACACCGGCCTTCTTCTGCTGGTCCGGACCCTTGAAGCCGAACGCGGAGACGTAGGCGCGGGACGGCATCTCGACGTTGCCGACCTTGATGTAGTCCAGGCCGTCGGAGACGACCTCCCACAGCGACTTCTCCGGGTCGATGTTCGCGCGGGTCTGGTCCACGTAGGAGATCTTGACGGTCTCGCCGACCTTCAGCTCGCCGCCGTCGAGCGGCTCGAGGCCGACGATCGTCTTGAAGAGGGTCGTCTTGCCGACGCCGTTCGGGCCGATCACCCCGACGATGCCGTTGCGGGGCAGGGAGAAGGACAGGCCGTCGATCAGCACGCGGTCGTCGAAGCCCTTCTTGAGGTCGGTGGCCTCGATCACGACGTTGCCCAGGCGCGGGCCCGGCGGGATCTGGATCTCCTCGAAGTCCAGCTTGCGGGTCTTCTCCGCTTCTGCCGCCATCTCCTCGTAGCGGGCCAGGCGTGCCTTCGACTTGGCCTGGCGGCCCTTGGTGTTGGAGCGGACCCAGTCGAGCTCCTCGGAGAGGCGCTTGGCGAGCTTGGCGTCCTTCTTGCCCTGGATCTCCAGGCGCTTCTGCTTGGTCTCAAGGTAGGTGGAGTAGTTGCCCTCGTACGGGTAGAGGCGGCCGCGGTCGACCTCGCAGATCCAGCCGGCCACATGGTCCAGGAAGTAGCGGTCGTGGGTCACGGCCACGACGGCGCCCGGGTAGGAGGCCAGGTGCTGCTCGAGCCACAGCACGGACTCGGCGTCGAGGTGGTTGGTGGGCTCGTCGAGCAGGAGGAGGTCCGGCTTCTCCAGGAGCAGCTTGCAGAGGGCCACGCGGCGCTTCTCGCCGCCGGAGAGGTGGGTCACCGGGAAGTCGCCCGGCGGGCAGCGCAGCGCGTCCATCGCCTGCTCGAGCTGGGAGTCGATGTCCCAGGCGTCGGCCGCGTCGATGTCCGTCTGCAGCGACCCCATCTCCTCCATGAGGGCGTCGAAGTCCGCATCCGGGTTCGCCATCTCGTCGGAGATCTCGTTGTAGCGCTGGATCTTGCCGTAGATCTCGCCAACGCCCTCCTGGACGTTCTCGGCGACCGTCTTGGACTCGTCGAGCTTCGGCTCCTGCATGAGGATGCCGACGCTGTAGCCGGCGCTCAGCCGGGCGTCGCCGTTCGAGGGCTCGTCCAGGCCGGCCATGATCTTCAGGATCGTGGACTTGCCCGCGCCGTTCGGACCGACCATGCCGATCTTCGCGCCGGGGAAGAACGACATCGTCACGTCGTCCAGGATCAGCTTGTCGCCCACCTTCTTGCGGGCCTTGACCATCGTGTAGATGAATTCCGCCATGCGCACCAGGCTACTGGGTGGCCGCCGGGTTTCCCGCCTCGGCGGCCACCTTCGCCTGAGAGCGGAGTCTCACGCGTAGCTGGGCGCCCGCTCCGACTCCCCCGTCGGGGCGTCCTCGGAGTCCCCCTCGTCCGGCACGGCACCGTCTCCGCCGTCCGCCGCCCAGGGGTCCTGGTCCATGCCCTCGCGCAGATGGCCGTCCTCCAGGGCTCGCTGACGCTCGTGAGCTCGCCGGTGTCCGGGTCCACCCGCTGCCCCTCCGGCACGGCATCCTCGTCCACGCCCTGCGGCTCCGCGGGCTGGCCGGTGCGGGCCTGGAAGTCCTGGTCGGCCTGCCGCGCGGAGACGGTCTTGTTGTAGGCGCAGGTGCCGAAGTTCAGGTCCAGGCCCACGGCGTCCGCCACCACGTCCACGGAGGTCCCGGATCGGTCCGCGGTGGACCAGTCCCGGATCCGCTGACGGCCCACGACGACGATCGGGTTCCCCTTCTTCGTGGACTGGAGGACGTTCGTGGCCTGGCGGCCGAACACGGCCACGTTGTACCAGTTGGTGTGGGCGTCCACCCACTGGCCGGCGCCACGGTCGAAGCGGCGCTCGGTGGTGGCCAGGCGGAAGTTGACGACGGTGACGCCGTTGGGGGTCTTGCGCTCGGCCGGGTCGGTGGCGATGCGGCCACGGAGGGTGATGGTGTCCTGCATGATTGCGGTCCCTTTCCGGTGGTGGGCCGGCCCGGGTGGCCGGCCGCTGTTCCCAGTCCACGGCCCGCGCCCTGCCCGGCGCCACGGTGTCACCCGCTTCTGTGGACGGCTCGGCCGCATCGGGCACCTGTGCAGGAGACGAGCCCGCGCCGACGCGGATCCACCCGCCCTGACCGGGACGGATCGTCCCTCGCGGGACCAGTAGACTTGCCGGTGCCCAGCCCCAGTAGCTCAGCAGGACAGAGCAGCGGCCTTCTAATCCGCCGGTCGGGGGTTCGAATCCCTCCTGGGGCGCTTCTCCTGCACGGCCGACCCGAGGAGCCCCTTGCCTTCCCGCCTCCGTGCCGCGCTGACGGCCCCGCACTCCCCCGTCCCCACGGTGACGGTCTCTCGCGGCCAGTGGATCCAGCTCGGCCTGCTCATGGCCGCCTTCATGGCGCTGTACGTCACGCACTCGTTCCTGCGCTTCGCGGCCTACGAGGCCAAGGGCTACGACCTCGGCATCTTCGACCAGGCGGTGCGCCAGTACGCGATGTTCAAGGCGCCGATCGTCCCGGTCAAGGGCGTGGACTTCCACCTGCTCGGCGACCACTTCCACCCGATCCTGGCCCTGCTCGCTCCGTTCTACTGGATCTGGGACGACCCGCGGATGCTCGGCATCGTCATGGCCCTCGCGCTGGGCACCACGGCGATCCCCGTCTACCTGTTCACCCGTCGACGCGCCGGCCACGCCACGGGCATGATCGCCTGCGCCGCCCTGCTGCTGTGGTGGCCCTTCCAGGCGATGGTCAACTGGGACTTCCACGAGGTCACCCTGGGTGTGCCGATCATGGCCTGGCTCATCTGGGCCCTGGACGGCCACCGCGCCTGGCTCGCCACCCTGCTGGCGGTGTCCCTCCTGTCCGTCCGGGAGGACATGGGCGTCACCCTCGTGGCGATCGCCCTGGTCATGGCGATCCGGCGCCACTGGTGGCCCGCCCTGGTCACCTTCGTGGCCGGCCTGGTTGGCTACTGGTTCGCCACCTCCGTGGCCATCCCGCACTTCTCCCCCACCGGCGCGTTCGGCTACTGGCAGTTCACGGCACTGGGCCCGGACATGGGCAGCTCGGTGCACTTCCTCCTCACCCAGCCCTGGGCGGCCGTCGCCGTGCTCTTCGACCATCCGCTGAAGGTCGCCCTATGGCTGCTGCACTTCCTGCCGCTGCTCCTGCTGCCGGTCCTCAGCCCGGTCACCCTGATGGCCATGCCCATCCTCTGCTCCCGCCTGTTCAACGACCGCCTCAACGTGTGGTCTCCGGTGTACCAGTACGACGCGATCCTCGCCCCGATCCTGCTCATGGCCGCCATCGAGGCGGCCGCCCGACTCGGCCTGCGGTGGCCCCGGGTCTCCCGGCTTCCCGCCGTGGTCGCCTCCGTCCTCCTCGCCGCAGGACTGGTGGGCACCGCGTTCTTCCCGCAGGTCTTCCCGTTCCACCGCACCCTCACCGGCGAGCTCCACCTGCGCCAGCACGGCCAGGACCTCGCCCACGCCGTCTCGCTCATCCCGGACGGCGTCTGCGTGGAGGCGGCGGACAACGCCGTCCCCCACCTGACGACCCGCACCTACGTGGGCCTGCACGGGGACATCGGCGACGAGCTGTCCACCTGGATGATCGTGGACACGAAGGTGGAGGAGCTCGGCGGCTGGGACCCGCTGACACCGGACCAGGCCCTCCAGCGTGCGGAACGGCTGGGCTTCACGGAGGTCTGGCGCGAACGGGACGTGGTCGTCCTGGAGAAGAAGGGCGCCCCGGTCAGCCCGGTCTGCACCGGGTATCTCGGGCGCTGATCCCCACCCGGACCCCGACGACGCGCCCCGCCTCCGCGTGGAGGCGGGCCGCCGTCGTGGTGCTGGGTGGGGGCACGGCGCTGTGGGCACCGTGCGGGA
>NZ_JBNFOB010000203.1:0-4288 GCF_057364565.1 Micrococcus sp. LASM2_SD2
CCATCGCGGCGCGCAGCTCGGCGGCCCCGTAGACACCGGTGGCCGCGGCGATGGCCCGGTCACGGACCGGCGCTGCGCCGCATCGCCGGCAGAGGGGTCCAGCAGGCTCAGCGCGCCCAGGCCAGCTGCGGACAGCAGACCGTAGCTGCGGCTGCCCGGGCGCAGGAAGCCGGGGCGGGTGGCCTTCCTCGGCAGATAGGCGGCGGACATCCCGGACAGCGGGGCGTGGGCGAACATTCCGATCTCGGTGGTCTTCATGCCCCCATCCTCTCCGGAGACCGCCCTTCCTGTCGCCTGCACCCCTCCGCCTCACCCTCGTGACGCCGGCGGGTGGGTTCCTGGAGGCCCGGATCCGGTGCAGGAACGACGGCGGCGACTCACCCCTGCCAGGGTGAGTCGCCGCCGTCGTGGTTCAGCTTCGACCGATGTAGGCGAGCAGGCCGGACAGGGCCGCCCGGTGCCCGGCCTCCAGGGTGGGCTCCATGGCGGGGCCGAAGGCCGGATGGTGGTTCACCGGGTACTGCTCCGGGTCGCCCTGGAAGCCGCCGAAGAACCAGTAGACGAGGGGGACGTCGATCGCGTCGGCGAGGGCGCCGACGTCCTCGGAACCCATGAACGGCGGGGCGTCCAGGACGTGGTCCGCGCCGAGCTCGGTGCGCAGGGCGTCGGCGATGCGGGCGGAGTGGTCCGCGTCGTTGAAGCAGCGTGGGAAGGCGGAGATCTGCTCCACGGTCGGTTCCGGGGCGCCCGAGGCGGCGGCCTCGGCCTTCGCCACCCTCTCCACGGCGGACACGACCTGCGCGCGGCGCTCCGGGGTGAAGGTGCGGATGTTCAGCTCGATGGTGGCCGAGCCCGGGATGATGTTCTCCTTCAGCCCGGCGTGGAACGTGCCGACCGTGACCACGGCGGAGTCGCGCGGGTCCACCTCGCGGGACACGATCCCCTGCAGGCGGGTGACGGCGTGGGAGGCCATCACGATCGGGTCGATGCTGTCCTGGGGCTGCGAGCCGTGGGCCTGCTTGCCGTGGAAGGTGATGCGCAGCGAGTCCGCCAGGGCCATGGCGGTGCCGGGGATGACGTAGACGCTGCCGGCCTCCAGCGGCATGACGTGCTGGCCCAGCACGACCTCCGGCTTCGGGGCCCTCTCCCAGAGGCCGTCCTCCACCATGGCGGCCGCGCCGGCGCCGGTCTCCTCGCCCGGCTGGAACACGAACACCACGGTGCCTTGCCAGGTCTCGGGGGCCTTCGCCAGCTGACGGGCGGCGGTCAGGGCGCCCATCACGTGGGTGTCGTGGCCGCAGCCGTGCATCACCGGGACGTCCCGGCCGTCCGGCAGGGTGCCGCGGGCGGTGGAGGCGTAGTCCAGGCCGGTGTCCTCCTCGATCGGGAGGCCGTCGAAGTCCGCACGGTAGGCGACCGTCACGGCGTCCGGGGACTCCGGGTGCCGCAGGACGCCGACGACGCCGGTGCCGCCGCAGCGGAAGTGCTCGATGCCGAGCTCGTCCAGCTGCCGCTCGATCCAGGCCGCGGTCTCATGCTCCTGCATGGACAGCTCGGGGTGGCGGTGCAGGTGGACGTAGTCCGCGTGCATGCGTTCCCGCTCGTCCGCGGTGAGGTGCAGTGCCTCAGGCAGGGCGGTGGGGGTGGTCAGTGGGGACGGGGCGGTCATGGGGTGGTCTCCTCTCGACGGGATCGCGGCGGCGTCCTGCCCGGTGCGGGCCGTCCGCGCGGACGGGGATCAGTAGTGGATGTCCTCGCCGGGGGTCTTCTCGGCCACCGTCTCACGGCGGCTGCGGAAGAGCCATGCCAGGACGATGGTCAGGACCATGCCGACCGTGCCCGGCACCTCGTTGATCAGGGCGGAGCGCATGCTTCCGCGCTGGAAGATCAGCTCCGCCATACAGTCCGCACCGCCGGTCAGCGCGTACGCGAACGTGGAGTCCTGGCGGTGGGCCATGGACTCCACCGCGGCGCGGACGGTCCCAGGCGCGCACTCCACGCGCAGCAGTGCCGTCTCAGCGCGGGGCCGTCGTCGGGAAGGGGCGGAGCAGGCGGTCAGCCCTGGCGCAGGCCGCCCTGCCAAAGGGCGGCGAACGGGGTGTTGCCCTCCACGGCCTGGCGGATGCCGGCGGTGACGAACGCCTTGGCGCGCTTGGCGGCCTCGAGCGGCGTGGCGCCCTTGGCGAGCTCGGCGGTCACGGCGGCGGCCAGGGAGCAGCCGGCGCCGGAGACGCCCTCGGTGCCGATCTTCGGCTCGGACAGCACCTCCACGGTGTCCCCGTCCACGAACACGTCCACGGCGTCCGGGCCCTCGAGGCGCATGCCGCCCTTGGCGAGCACCGCGGCGCCGGAGACCTCGTTGATCCGCTTGGCCGCCGCGATCAGGTCCTCCACGGACCGCACGGTCATGCCGGAGAGCTGCTCGGTCTCGAAGTGGTTCGGGGTGGTGAAGGTCGCCAGCGGCAGCAGCTCGGCCTTCAGCGCCTGGTCCGTGTCCAGCGCGTGGCCGGCCTCCTGGCCCTTGCAGATCAGCACCGGGTCCAGCAGGACGTGGTCCCACTCCCGGGACTTCAGGGCGGCGGCGGTGGTCTTGATGACCTCGGGGGAGCCCTGCATGCCCAGCTTCACGGTCTTCAAGGTGCCCTCGTAGTCCTTCTGCACGGCCTCGAGCTGGTCCGCGATGACCTCGGTGGGCACCGGGAAGAAGCGGTGGTTCCAGCCGTCCTTCGGGTCGAAGGAGACGATGCAGGTCAGGGACACGATGCCGAAGACGCCCAGCTCCTGGAAGGTCTTCAGGTCGGCCTGGGCGCCGGCACCTCCGGTGGCCTCGGAGCCGGCGATGGTCAGGGCGAGGGCGGGGCGCTCCGTGCGCGGGTTCACGTCAGACATGAGGCCGATGCTACGCCCGTCGCGCAGGTCCGCGCACGCGGGCCCCGGCGGCGTCCGCGGTGCTAGCGTCTGCGGCGGATGCGCCGGTCCGTCAGGGGCAGCACGGGCGACCCTCGGCGCACCGGAAGCGGGGCAGACCATGCTCGAGATCCTCACCGGCGCCGGCCTGGCCACCTCGGCCGGCCTCAACGCCTTCATCCCCATGCTGGCCTTGGGTCTGCTGGACCGGTTCACGTCCCTGGTGGACCTGCCGCCTGCCTGGGCCTGGCTGTCCTCGGACGTGTCCCTCTGGATCCTCGGCGTGCTGCTCGTGGTGGAGGTCGTGGCGGACAAGATCCCCGCCGTGGACACGGTGAACGACGCGATCCAGACCGTCATCCGCCCGGCCGCCGGCGGCATCACGTTCGCCTCCGGCATCGGCACTCAGACCACCACCGTGACGGACCCGGACCAGATGATGTCCGGCAGCGCATGGGTGCCCATCGCGATCGGCGTGGCCATCGCCCTGGTGGTGCACCTGATGAAGGCCGGCGCCCGCGCCGGCGCGAACACCGTGACCGTGGGCGCCGCCGCCCCGGTGCTCTCCACCGCCGAGGACGCCTCCGCCGTGGTGCTGTCCCTGACCGCCCTGTTCCTGCCGGTCCTGGTGGCCGTGCTGATCGTGGCGCTGGTGGTCGGCCTGCTGCTGCTCGCCCGCCGGTTCCGCCGTGGGCGGAGGGCCGGCGCTGGCCCGCGCCCGGCCTGATCGGTCAGAGTGGAGTCATGATCCTCATCAACCTGAAGTTCACCGTGAAGCCCGAGCTCGCCGACCAGTGGATGGACGCGGTGGCGAAGTACACCGCGGACGTCCGCTCGGAGGAGGGCAACATGTTCTTCGAGTGGTACCAGCCGGTGGAGGGCGGGAAGAACGAGTTCTTCCTGCTCGAGGGCTTCACCGACGAGGGTGCCGAGGCCCACGTGAAGTCCCCGCACTTCCAGGAGGGCATCGACGCCATGAAGCCGTTGCTCGCCAAGACCCCGCAGATCATCTCCGAGCAGGTCTCCGCGGACGGCTTCGGCCCGATGGGCGAGATCCAGATCGACGAGTGAGCCTGACGGCCCACTGAGGTCTCCTCCGCACCACGGCTGAGCCCGTCTCAGCCCTCCAGGGCGGCCCGCACCGACGCCAGCACGGCGTCCGTGCCGGGCCGCCCTTCGTCCACCGTCACGACGACGGTCCTCACCCGGGGTGCCTCGCCCGCCCGTTGCCCGCGGGCGGGGTCAGGGCTGGCGACGATCCGCTCGAGCTGCGCCAGACAGGCGGGCCTTCGGCCCGGCCGGGCGTCCCGGGAGGGGCGCCCGGTCGTCCTCGCCGGCGCGCAGCCAGCCTGCGCAGGGTCGCGTTGTGCACGGCCACGGC
>NZ_JBNFOB010000204.1:0-4233 GCF_057364565.1 Micrococcus sp. LASM2_SD2
GCGTCGTCCGCCGTCTCAGGCCGCCGCAGATCCACACGGCCCCCGGTCCGGGCACTGCTCGGCGGCCTGCTGGCCCAGGCGATGCGCGACCCCGAGACGCGGGCGCGGCTGCGCTCGCGGTTCCGCGAGCCGTTCCTCCGGGAGGCCCTGGCGGATCCTGCCGGGGACGCCGACCTGGACCCCGCTGCGGTCGACCTTGCCTTCGACCTGGTCGTCGGCACGCTGCTGCACCGGCTGGCGACGGTGGGCGACGTCAGCCAGGCCGAGCTGGAGGCCATCCTGGGGGCCGCCGTCGGTCTGCTTTCGGCGCGGCCCGCGTCCGGGTGAAGCCCGAGGCGGCCTCTCGGGCCCGCAGCCTCTCGGAGATCGCCGCCACGCGCCGGGAGCCGGCCGACGTGCCCCGTCAGCCTCCGAACACCGCGCGCAGCACCGTCACGCCGATGGCGCCGATCACCGCGGCGGCCGGGAGGGTGATGACCCAGGCCAGCGCGATCGGCTTCATCAGATTCCAGTTCGCTGCCCGGTTCACGATGCCCACGCCGAGCACCGCGCCGATCAGGATGTGGGTGGAGGACACCGGCAGTGCCAGCATGGATGCGGCCATGACGACGCCCGCCGCGGCGAGCTCGGCGGTGAAACCGGAAGCCGGGTGCATCTCGGTCAGCCCGGTGCCGACGGTCTTGATCACGTTGCGGCCGATGAACCACAGACCGCAGACCAGGCCGATGCCACAGGCCAGCATCAGGGCGCCGGGCACGGCGGCTTCGGCGTTGATCTGGTCGGTGCGGAGCACGTCCACGATCGCCGCGAACGGACCCACCGCGTTGGCGATGTCGTTCGAGCCGTGGCTGAAGGCGAACGCGGAGGCCGTGAACACCTGCATCCAGCTGAACAGTAGGTAGGTGGACCGGGACAGGGACTGCTTCTTCAGGGTCTTGGCGAGGATGAACACGGCCATCCACACCGCGGCACCCACCATGAGCATGATGAGGATGTTGCCGACGTTGTCGATGTTCAGATCCAGGTTCTTCAGACCCTTGAACAGCAGCATCGAGGAGATGACGATCGAACCGCCGGCCGCCAGCAGCGGCACCCAGACCTCCAGCGCGTGCTGCGAGTTGACCTCGTCCTCCTTGGACTCGATCGCATCCATCTCGCGGTAGTAGTCCGACTCCAGCTCGTCCGGATCGTAGTCGTGGCCGGAGGACTTCGTGGCGGCGTCGCGGGCCATGGCGTTGGTGTAGGCGATCTGCTGCACCTCGGAGAGGCGCTCGAACGCCGTCTTGTGCTTCTTCCGCAGCTCGATGCGCTCCAGCCGCAGCTCGCGCATCTTGGTGTCGGCCTCCTCGTTATAAGCGAGGATGTGCTTCTTGATCGCCCGGTACAGGACCCAGGCGACGAGACCACCCAGCGCGGGGGAGAGGACCCAGGACAGAGCGATCTTGCCGATCTCGCCCCACTGCACCATTTCGAAGCCGCCCGCGCCGGTCTGCAGGCCCAGGGTCACCGCCGCGCCGACGATGCCGCCGACGATCGAGTGCGTCGTGGAGACCGGCCAGCCCATCTTGGTGGCGATGAGCAGCCAGACCGCGGCCCCGATCAGAGCCGCCAGCATGATGAACACGAAGTCCATCGGCGGCAGCGCCACGCTCTCGAGGTCCACGATGCCGCTGCGAACGGTCTCGGTGACCTCACCGCCGGCGATCACGGCGCCGCTGACCTCGAAGACCGCGGCCACCAGCAGGGCCTGCTTCAGGGTCAGCGTGCCGGCGCCCACCGAGGTGCCGAACGAGTTCGCGACGTCATTGCCGCCGATGTTGAAGGCCATGAACAGGCCCACGACGATCGTGGTGATCAGCAGTGCCGTGTGGGCGGTGTCGGTGTAGCCGAGGGCCCAGGAGATGCAGAGGGCGAGCGCACCGACGGTGAGCACACCGAAGGCGAGGTGCCAGGTGGTGTCGGGCCCCAGGAAACCGCTGCGCTGCAGCTCCGGGGCTTCGGTGGTGGAGGAGGACATGACGGGTCCCTTCTGCTTGGAGTCGGCCCCACTGGTCGGGGGGGGAGACCACGCTCGAGATCTTCGGGCAGGGACCTGACGCCGTCGTGACGGCCGGCTTGCGCGTACGTGAACCGCCTTTGACGGGCCCGAGTCCTGCGCCCGCGGGCGGGTTCGCCGTCGGTGTGGTGTGAGGCTGGTGGGCACCGTCACCCTTGCCCGAGATTCGGTTGTGCACGACCATGAGAGTGCAGTCCCCACCAACGAAAGGGCCCCAGACATGTCCCGCATCCTGATGATCCTCACCTCGCACGACCAGCTGGGCGACACCGGCCGCAAGACCGGGTTCTGGCTCGAGGAGTTCGCCTCGCCCTACTACGTCTTCACGGACGCCGGCCACGAGGTCACCCTCGCCTCGCCCCGCGGCGGCCAGCCGCCCATCGACCCGACGAGCTCGCAGCCGGAGATGCAGACCGACGCCACCCGCCGGTTCGACCAGGACGAGGAGGCCAAGGCCGCCCTGGCCCACACCACGCCCCTGGCCCAGGTGGACGTGGACGGGTTCGACGCCGTCTTCTACCCGGGCGGTCACGGCCCGCTGTGGGACCTGGTGTCCGACGCCGACTCCCAGCGGATCATCCGCGACAGCGACGCGGCCGGGCGCCCGCTCGGACTCGTCTGCCACGCGCCCGGGATCCTGCACCCGATCACCGCCGCCGACGGCACCCCGTTCGTGCGCGGCCGTCAGGTCGCCGGGTTCACCAACGGCGAGGAGGAGGCCGCCCAGCTGACGGACGTCGTCCCGTTCCTCGTCGAGGACTCCTTGATCGCCGCCGGCGCGGACTACCGCAAGGGCCCGGATCAGGAGAGCTTCGTGGTCACGGACGGCACCCTGGTGACCGGCCAGAACCCGGCCTCCTCCGCCGACGCCGCCCGCCGCCTCCTGGACCTGCTCGCGCGCTGACCCCCGCCGAGCCCGCCGCTTCGACCCCGAGGAGACCACCATGAGCACCCCCACCCGCACGCGCGAGATCCACCTCGCCTCCCGCCCCCACGGCGCCCCAACGCCGGAGAACTTCCGCCTCACGGAGGTCGAGCTCCCCGAGCTCGCCGAGGGCCAGGTCCTCGTGCGCAACACCGTGATGTCCGTGGACCCGTACATGCGCGGCCGCATGAACGACGTCGAGTCCTACGTGCCCCCGTTCCAGCTCGACGCCCCCCTCGACGGCGGCGCGGTGGGCACCGTGACCGCCTCGCGCCACGCGGACGTGCCGGAGGGCACGTCCGTGCTCCACGGCCTCGGCTGGCGCGAGCACGCCGTCCTCGACGGCGACACCGTCCAGGCCGTCGACACCTCCCAGTTCTCGGACAGCACCTACCTGGGCGTGCTGGGCATGACGGGTCTGACCGCCTACACCGGCCTCGTGCACGTGGCGAGATGCAGGAGGGCGACGCCGTGTTCATCTCGGGCGCCGCGGGGGCGTCGGCTCGGCCGCCGGCCAGATCGCCCGCCTGCTGGGCGCCTCGCGCGTCGTCGGCTCGGCGGGCACGCCCGAGAAGGTGGCGCGGGTGAAGGAGCTGGGCTTCGACGCCGCGTTCGACTACCACGACGGCTCGCCCACCGATCTGCTGGCCGAGGCGGCGCCGGAGGGCATCGACGTCTACTTCGACAACGTGGGCGGCGACCACCTCGAGGCCGCCATCGCCGCGCTGCGGGTCGACGGCCGCGTGGCGATGTGCGGCGCGATCGCCCAGTACAACTCCACGGAGCCGCCGGCCGCCCCGCGCAACCTCGCCCTGGCGATCGGCAAGCGCCTGACCCTGCGCGGTTTCGTCCTGCAGAAGTACTCTGCGCAGGTCCGCCCCGAGTTCCTGGAGCGTGTGGGCCCGTGGGTCGCCGCCGGGAAGATCCAGTGGGACGAGACCGTCCGGGAGGGTCTGGAGAACGCACCCCAGGCGTTCATCGACCTGCTCGAGGGCGCCAACACGGGGAAGATGGTCGTCCGCCTGTGACGAGCGACGGCGCGCTCGGGGGCGGCGTGGACGCCTTCCGGCACCAGGGCCTGACCTTCGACGTCCGCGACGGCGGCCGGCGAGGGGGAGGTGGTCCTGCTGCTGCACGGCTTCCCGCAGGACGCCACGTCCTGGAGGCACGTCGAGCCGCTGCTGCACGCCGCGGGGCTGCGCACCCTCGCCCCCGACCAGCGCGGCTACTCCCCGGGGGCCGCTCCGCGGGC
>NZ_JBNFOB010000205.1:0-4211 GCF_057364565.1 Micrococcus sp. LASM2_SD2
GTGCGCGCGGTCCGGCGGGTCTCGCCGGCGGCCGCCGGGCCCCGGACAGGCGGACGCCCCGGAATCGACCGCGCGAGGGGGAACGCTTGATGGTCGACGCCGGGGCGTCCGCTGTTCACTTGTTCCATCATCACTCGCACCTTGATGAGGCGTGGTCGACGTTAGGCCGACACTCTTGAGGCTCCCGCAAATGCGCCTGGTCATTCACTGGCAGTCCGAAATCCGAGTGATGCGAGTCTCACCAGGCGGGAGCGCTCAGCCGGGCCAGGCGATGATCCACAGGATCGCGGGAAGCCCCGCCGCGAACAGGGCCAGGAACCCGCGGTACAGCAGCCGGCCCCCGCGGGATCCGATGTTCACGGTGGCGCCGACGCCGTAGCCCTCGCGCTTGTTCACCATGATGTTCGGATCGTCAGGGTCGTTCTTCATGCCGGTCGGGGTCCACCGCTCCTCCTCGGCGCGCTCCTCGGCGGTGGCGTGGTACCCCAGGGCGGTGGCGGTCTCCTCGGACCAGCGGTGCCAGCGGCGCATGGACAGGGACAGGGCGGCGAAGACGCCGACCATCACCACGGTGACCACCAGCGGCATCAGCCACCACGGGAGGGCGACGGTGCCGTCCAGGAGCATCTGCACGGTCGTCGGTGCGGTGCACAGCAGCGTGAGCAGGCTGATCCAGCCGAGCGCGCCGACCATCCCGAAGTGCATGCCGTGGCCGCGCACGCGGGCCCAGTCGGAGCCGCCCTCCGCGGCCGGGGTCATCATCGGCAGCATGGCGGCGACCAACGCCATGAAGGCGGCCATGCCTAGCCCGATGAGCGGGCCCATCGCCACGGCGCCGAGTGACTTGTCCGACCAGGCGTCCGGCTCGCCGCTCGGGCCCCAGTGCGTCGGGACGCGCTCGGGCAGGCCCGGCAGGGCCACGACGCACCACACGAGCAGGGCGACGCCGAGGGCCACGGTGACCAGGAAGGGAAGCCAGGCCCTCGGGCGGGCGCGGCGGACGAGGTGCACCTCCTCGCCCGGGAGGCGGCCGTCGTCGGGAAGGCCGGAGGCATGCGGCGGTTGGCGGGTCATCGGCGGAGGTCCCCCTCGAAGGCCGCGACGGCGCGGCGGGATCTGGTCGGTGCGGCGAGTGTCCAGTCTATTCACGGGGACGGGTGGATGAACCCGGGCACGGCAGAGCCCCGGGCTCCGACTGCGTGAGGGGGAACGCGTGGATGGTCGATGCCCGGGGCTTCTGCTGTTCAGTTGTCCATCATCACTCGCACCTTGGATGAGGCGTGTTCAACAATAACGGCCCGTCCTGACCGGAGCCGCAAGCGCGCCTGGCAGTTGACTGACCGTTCGGTCTCGCTTCGGTCACATCGTGAACTGGCGCACAGTCATCCTGTGATCGGCGTGATCCTGCGCAGTGACGCGTCACTCGAAGACGGGTCCAGCTGCCGCGCGCTCAGTGGCCGGAGGCCGGTGCCTCGGCCGCCTGCCGGGCGTCCTCGACCTCACCGGAGGAGCGCCGCACGAACCACACGGCCACCAGGTTGAGGCTGAACACGCAGGCGCCGGCCAGCAGGGCCAGGTGCACGCCGTCCATGGTCGCGGCCACCTGGTCCGCCCCGTGCGCGGCGGAGGATGCGGTGCCCACGGTCAGCAGGGTGATGAACAGGGCGGTGCCGGCCGCGGCCGCCACTGCTGCAGCGTGGACACCAGTGCCGAGCCGTGCGCGTAGAGCCGGCGCGGCAGGGCGGACAGGGCAGTGGTCATCAGCGGGGAGAACATCAGGGACAGCCCGATGCTCATCACGATGTGCAGGCCCACCACGAGCGGCGCGGTCGTGTCCGGGGAGAGGAACGTGAAGCCCCAGAGCGCCCCGGCCGCCAGGACGGAGCCGGGGATCAGCAGCGGGCGCGGGCCCACCCGGTCGTAGAGGTTGCCCACCACGTAGCCGAGGACCGCCATGGCGGCGCCGCCGGGCAGCAGGGCCAGCCCGGACTGCTGGGTGGTCCAGCCCAGGACCTGCTGGAAGTACATGGGCAGCAGGATGATCACGCCGAACAGGGCCATCATCGTCACCAGCATGCAGGCCAGGGCGGTGGCATAGGTCGGCCGGGTCAGGGTGCGCAGGTCCAGCAGGGCGCCGTCCTTCAGGCGCACCTGGCGGACCGCGAACAGCGCCAGGAACACGGCGCCGGCGAGGATCGGGATCCACGGGGCGATCGGCGCATGCCCGGCGGCGGACTCGCCGATGCTGGACAGGCCGAAGATCATGCCGCCGAAGCCGAGGGCGCACAGCACGCCGGACAAGCCGTCCAGACGGACGGGCCGCGGCTCGGTCACGTTCCGCACCCACAGGGCGCCGGCGGCCAGGGCGGCCACGGCGATGGGGAACACGGTGCCGAACATCCACCGCCAGGACAGGTGCTCCAGGATCACGCCGCCCACGGTGGGTCCGGTGGCCGGGGCCACCGCGATCACGATGGAGATGATGCCCATGATCCGGCCGCGGCGGGCCACCGGCACCACGTTCAGGACCGTGGTCATCAGCAGGGGCATCATGATCGCCGTGCCGACCGCCTGCACCACGCGGCCCAGCAGCAGCACGGAGAACCACGGGGCCAGACCGGCCACGGCGGTGCCCACCACGAAGGTGCTCATGGCGAACACGAACACCTGGCGGACCGTGAACCGGTTCATCACCCAGCCGGTGAACGGGATGACCACGGCCATGGTCAGCATGAACCCGGTGGACAGCCACTGCGCGGTGGCGGCGGTGACGGAGAACTCCGCCATCAGGCGCGGCAGAGCCACGGACATGATGGTCTCGTTGAGGATCACCACGAACGCCGCGGCCACCAGCAGGCCGATCAACCGGCCGGTGCCGGGGGCGAGGGTGACAGGGATCGAGCCGGTGGGCAGGTCGTGGGCGGACGGGTCGGCGTCGAGCCGGGGCTGCGTCGGCGGGTCCGGGTCGAGGTCGTGCCGCGCGGCACGCCTCATGCGGCGATCCGCTGCAGGGACAGCTCGAACTCCAGGGTCACCCGGTCGGAGATGAGGACGCCGCCGGAGTCCAGCGGCACGTTCCAGTCCAGCCCCCAGCGGTGACGGTCGATGCGGCGGGAGCCCTCCACGCCGGCGCGGATCACGCCGTAGGGGTCCACCTCCACGCCCATCAGCTCGAGCGGCAGGGCGACCTCCTGCGTGATGCCGTGCATGGTCAGGTCCCCGACCACCAGGAAGGACCAATCGCCGGCCTGCTTGATGCGCGTGGAGCGGAAGGTGACCTCCGGGTACCTCTGCACGTCGAAGAACTCGTGGCTGCGCAGGTGCTCGTCACGGTCCTCGTTCCGGGTGGTCAGTGACTCGGCCTGCGCGACGACTTCCACGTGGGAGTGCTCGAGCCGCGCGGGTCCAGGGTCAGCAGGCCGGTGACGTCGGTGAACGAGCCGCGCACCTTCGTCACCATGACATGGCGGGCAGCGAAGCCGACACGGCTGTGGGCGGCGTCGATCTTCCAGGTGCCGGCGAGCTCGGAGAGAGCGGTCACGGTCTGGTCCCCTTCCCTCGGGCCTCGGACGTGGATCGGAAGTCTCCGACGATCCTAGTGGAGGCGCCGTACCCGGTGACCGGGCCGTCGTCGGGCAGATAAGGTGAGGCCGACGTTTCCTATTCTCTTCTCCGACCCTCTGGAGGTCCCTTCCGTGAAGAACGACGACGGCGCCCGCGACTCCGCCACGCCCGTCGCCCCCGCCGGGGCGGCCGTCCGGTGCGACCGCAGACCGTGCTCGAGGTGGTGCGCACCGAGCGGCTCACCCCGCACATGGTGCGGGTGGTGCTCGGCGGCGAGGGCTTCGCGGAGTTCCACGAGCGGTGGGCGGCCAAGGAGGCGACCGACCAGTACGTCAAGCTGCTGTTCGCCGACCCGTCCCTGGGGCTCGAGCCGCCGTATGACATGGACGTGCTGCGCGAGCGGCTCGCCCCGGCGCAGATGCCGGTGCGCAGGACGTACACCGTGCGCGCCGTGGACGAGGCGGCCGGGACCGTCGCCGTGGACTTCGTGGTGCACGGGGACGAGGGGCTGGCCGGACCCTGGGCCGCGCAGGCGCAGCCGGGGGAGAAGGTCGCCGTTCAGTGGGGCCCGGCGGGGCCTACCGGCCGGATGCCGAGGCCGACTGGCACGTGCTCGCCGGCGACGAGGCCGCCCCTGCCCGCGATCG
>NZ_JBNFOB010000206.1:0-4208 GCF_057364565.1 Micrococcus sp. LASM2_SD2
TACCCGTTCCTGGACGACTGGACCATGGACGCCCTCTCCCGGGTGGGAGTGGAGGCGTTCTACCAGCCGCTCAACGACATCGCCACGCCCCAGGGCGGCGGGATTAGGCTGACCCCATGGTCCCCTCGATCGCCACCGATCCGCTGCGCCGCCATCCCGACCTGTCCGACGAGGACCGGTCGTGGCTGCAGATGCTCGTCGGCGACTGGCAGCTCGTGGCGGACCTGTCCCTGGCCGACTTCGTCCTCTGGGCACCCCTGCCCCGCCCGCATGCCGACTCCGGCTACATGGCCCTGGCACAGACCAGGCCGGTGACGGCGCCCACGCTCTTCCACCGTGACATCGTCGGCTCCCGTGCACGTGCCGACCTGCGCACTCTGTTGGACCGGGTCTGGCACGACGGCGAGCCGCCCGAGGGCACGGGGCCGGTCGCCGCACCGGATGGGACGCTTCGCGTCCGCCTGTGGCCGGTGGTGCGTCAGGGGCGCGTCGTGGCCGTGCTCAGCGGACACCGGGATCCGAACACCCGGCCCGAGCTGTCGCCGATCGAGCGGAACTACGGCACCGCGGCGGACAGCCTGCTGGACATGGTCCAGCACGGCCGCTGGCCGGATCCCCAGGACCCGCCGGCGTTCTGGATCGGCGGCACCCCGCGGGTCGGCGACGGCCTCATGGTCCTGGACGCGGAGGGCGTGGTGGGATTCGCGAGCCCCAACGCCGTCTCGGCCCTGACCCGCCTGGGCGTGACCGCCTCGGTGGAGGGCAACGCGATGGCGCCCGTGGTCACCGGGCTGGCGTCGGCACCGGGGCCGATGGACGAGGACATGTGGTCCGTGCTGATGGGGCGGCGCAGCGGTCGGACGGAGGTCCAGGTGGGCCGGTCGGTGGTGACGGTGCGTGCCATCCGCCTGTGTGACGCCGACGGGAGGACGGGGTCCCTGGTCATGCTGCGTGACGTCACCGAGCTGCGTCGCCAGGAGCAACGGCTCATGAGCAAGGACGCCACCATCAGGGAGATCCACCATCGGGTCAAGAACAACCTGCAGACCGTGGGGTCGCTGCTGCGCATGCAGGCGAGGCGCGCGGGGTCGGACGAGGCGCGTCGCGCCCTGATGCAGGCCATGCAGCGGGTGGACACGATCGCACTGGTGCATCAGAGCCTGAGCGAGGACGTGGACGGTCAGGTGGACGTGGACGACCTGATGTCCCGGCAGTTCCGGCTGGCCGTGGAGATCTCCGGTGACGGGCGGCCCCTCACCACGCAGATCACCGGTGAGTTCGGACGCCTGCCCTCCCACGTCACCACACCGTTGGCGCTGGTGCTCAACGAGCTGGCCTCCAACGCCGTCGAGCACGGGACTGGTCCAGACGGCGGCGTGCTGCGGCTGCATGCCGGACGCGTCGAGACGCCGGCGGGGGAGGTGCTGGAAGTGTCGGTCTCGGACTCCGGCGTCGCCGCACGGACGGACGTCCAGGGTCGTGTCCCGGGGGTCTCGTCGCCCGGCGACGAGGCCGCAGACGCGGTCCTCGCGGACCTGGCCAGCTCCGGTCTGGGACTCAAGATCGTGCACACCCTGGTGGAGTCGGACCTCGGGGGCACCCTCGAACGCACAAGGCGGCCCGGCGGTGGCATGCGGGTCACGCTGAGAATCCCGGTCGGCTGACCCGTCGGGCGCGGAGACCGTGCACCGCGGGCCCGGGAGCGTCGCCGACCCCGCCTACCGTTCCGGGACCGGATCTCGAACCTCCCTGGATGCGACGAGGGCCGGACCCGTCGACGGGTCCGGCCCCTCGTCGCATCCGCGCCGGCGGCCTGTGGGTGTCAGGAGGCGCGGCGGGCGCGGGCGGCGCGCCGCTTCATGGCGCGGCGCTCGTCCTCGCTCATGCCACCCCAGACGCCGGAGTCCTGACCGGACTCCATCGCCCACTTGAGGCAGGTGTCCACGACCTCACAGGAGCGGCACACGGTCTTGGCCTCCTCGATCTGGAGCAGGGCCGGGCCGGTGTTCCCCACGGGGAAGAACAGCTCGGGATCCTTGTCCAGGCAGGCCGCACGGCTTCGCCAATCCATCTTCGGTCGCTCTCGCTTTCTGTCAGAAGTCGTCTCGCATGGGCGGTTCCCACGCTCCGGCAGGGCGGGGCAGGGCCGCGCCGCCCACATCCGGGGAAACAGAACGGGGACCGATCATGAACGGCCCCCGAACAACATCGCCGCCAATCCTCCCACGCACCCCTCACCGCGACAAGGGCTTTCCGGGGGTGGACCTGCTCACGGCATGAGGGATTCGTCACAGGGTCGGGAGCCGCCCGGGCGGGCTCGGACGTCCGCCGGGGGAGGGGGGCGGCGGGCGAAGCGCGGCGGCCGTCGACCGGTGCGGGCAGTACGGTGGAGTCCGCGCCCAGAGCCCCACCAGTGCAAGGAGACCCCGTGGACGCCGACTCCCCCACCGCGACGCCCGCCCGCCCGCTCGGCACGGTGCTCGTCACCGCCAGCCTCGGCCTGATCGCCGGGTCGCTGGCGTGGCTGACCGTCACCGCCGCGCTGAGCTTGGGGCGCGGCACCCTGAACCTCGGGGCGCAGCTGTTCCTGGTGGTCCTCTACTTGGCCCTCACCGCGTGGGTCGCCGCGGTCGCCGTCGGGGTGTTCCGCGGCCGGCTGTGGAGCCGCAGCGCCACGGTCGCGATCCTGATCTTCGCCGTGCTTATCTCCACCTGGGTCCTCACCGGCGGAGACGTCGTGCCGGGCCTGCTGCTCCTGGCCGTCGCCGGGGTCGGGCTGGTGGCCGTCCTGACGCGGCCGGTGTCCGACTACTTCCGTGCTCGCAGCGAGTCACCGGTCCGCGGGGTCGAAGCCCGGGGCTGATGCACCCCGCGGGCCCGGAACACGACGGCGCCCCACCTCGATGAGGTGGGGCGCCGTCGTCGTGGGCCCTCTCAGTAGGGCGTCAGGGGGTCAGTTGACGGGGCCGGTGAGCTTCTCGCCCGGGCCCTGGCCCGGGGCGTCCGGGTAGGGGGAGGCCTCGGCGGAACGCCAGCTGGAGGCTGCGCAGGCCGTCGCGCAGCGGACCGGCGTGGGCGCTGCTGATCTCCGGCGCGGCGCGGTGATGAGGCGGCCAGGGCCGTGATGAGCTTGCGTGCCTCGTCCAGGTCGACGAGCTCGCGGGCGTCGGGGGAGTCGGCGAGGCCGACCTTGACCGCGGCGGCGGTCATCAGGTGCACGGCGGTGGTGGTGATCACCTCGACCGCGGGGACTTCGTGGATCTCGCGGACCTCGTGGTCGGCACCGACGGCAAGCGGCTCGGGAAGCTGGTGTTCTTCGGTCATGGTGGTAAGCTTCCCACAGACCACCTGGGTCTGCACGAATGTGCCGTGCCCGGGTCGCATGAAAGTGGAGGCCTCCTCCCACCCGCGTCAGCAGGAAGTCCGGTGTCCGCCGGACCGAGTTGCCGGGTCGCCGCCGAGCGGACGCCTCCGGGCGCCGTCCTACGGCGAAGGGTCCCCTGCAGGGATCGGGAGAGGCCTCGTCGTGCCGTCGGCACCGGGGCCTCGAGTCATGTCGGGGAGTCGGATCGTCGTCGGGTCGTACAGCAACTGGACTCGACTACAGGAGAAGCACCATTAGCGATCCCCGCATCAACGAGCGTATCCGCGTTCCGGAAGTCCGCCTGGTCGGCCCCAACGGCGAGCAGGTCGGCATCGTCCGGATCGAGGACGCACTGCGCCTGGCCGCCGAGGCGGACCTGGACCTCGTCGAGGTCGCGCCGGCCGCGAAGCCGCCGGTGGCGAAGCTGATGGACTTCGGCAAGTTCAAGTACGAGGCCGCGGTGAAGGCCCGCGAGTCGCGCAAGAACCAGGCCAACACGGTCCTCAAGGAGGTCCGCTTCCGCCTGAAGATCGACACGCACGACTACGAGACCAAGGTCGGCCGTGCCCGCAAGTTCCTGGGCGCCGGGGACAAGGTCAAGGCGATCATCCAGTTCCGCGGCCGTGAGCAGCAGCGTCCCGAGCTGGGCGTCCGCCTGCTCGAGAAGTTCGCCACGGACGTGGAGGACCTGGGCTCGGTGGAGTCCCGCCCCCGCCAGGACGGCCGCAACATGGTCATGGTGGTGGGGCCGCTGCGCACCAAGGCCGAGGCCCGTGCCGAGGCCCGCAGGAACGCGGCCCCGCAGCGTGAGCGCTCCGGCGGCGGCTCCCGCCGTCGCCACGAT
>NZ_JBNFOB010000207.1:0-4146 GCF_057364565.1 Micrococcus sp. LASM2_SD2
CGTTCCGGCCCCAGCGCACCCGCTGAGCTGTCAGCGCACCCGCTGACGGCCCCGACGGACGGACCCCGCTGAGCGGTCAGCGCTCGGCGGTCCTCAGCCCTGGGTGCCCTCGCCCCAGCCGCCGCACGGCTGGTTGAGCGGGAAGGTCGCGCCCGCGGGGTCCACCACGGTGGCCACACGGCCGAAGGGGGAGTCCTGCGGCCCGTCCACCACGCGGCCGCCGTGGGCCTCGGTGGTCTGCACGGCGGCGTCCATGTCCGGCACCTGGAAGTACACGCGCCAGTAGCCCGGCATGCCCTCCGGCAGCCACTGCGCGGCGTCGCACAGGCCCGCCGTGGCGCGGTCGCCGCCGAAGTTCGTGGCCGGCGAACTCGTCGGGCTGCCAGAAGCCCGCCGCCTCGCCGCCGGCGGACATCGCCACGGCCATGTGGCCGAGCGGGCCCACGGCCATGGGAGGCACAGGCACGAAGCCGCCGTTCGCCTCCACCAGGGACATGGTCTGCTCGATGTCCTCGGTCTTCAGGTACACGGACCAGGCGGCCGGCTGGACGTCGCCGCCCATCTGCCGGGCCATGAGGTCCGCGTCCATGGCGCCGCCGACAGTGGCCTCGCCCTTGCGGATCATCTGGTAGTGGCCGTACTCCTCGCCCTGGTCCTCGAAGGTCCAGCCGAACAGTGCGGTGTAGAAGTCCTGCTGCCGGGCGAAGTCCCCGGCGGTGTAGTCGATCCAGATCGGGGAGCCGGGGGTGATGCGGGCGGTGTTCTCGCTCATGTCTGGAGCCTACGGCGGAGCCATGCGGCCGTTCCCGGGAGTCGTCTGGGAGTTCTCCGTCAGTGTGGTCCGCCGCTGCGGTCCGTCTCGGACCTGGGAGGATGGTCGCCGTGACCGCGCTTCCTCCCTCCTCCTCCCGTCCCGACGACGGCCCCGGCGTCTCCGGCTCGTCCGACACCTCCGGCTCGGGGACCGCCACGCTCGTCCGCCTCGGCGTGCTCGTGGACCCGCAGTGTCCGGACCCGGACCTGACCGTGCTGACGGCGGACCTGCATGCCACCTACCCGGACCTGACGTGGGAGGTCTCGGTGCTCTCCCAGCACCTCGGGGACGAGGCGGACGACTCCCTGGACCTGCTGGAGTTCGCCCGGGACCGCATGCTGGACGAGGACTGGGACCTCGCGGTGGCGGTCCGGCACGAGGCGCTGGAGCAGGGGCGGCACACGCTGCGCAGCCAGGTCTCCCCGGCGCACGCGGTCGGCGTGATCGCACTGGAGCTGGTCCAGGAGCCGGTGGAGGCCGCGGTGGCGCGGGTGGTGGGCAGGATCCTCGGCCTGGACAACGACGAGGACGACGACGCCCCCACCGAGGCCGAGCGACGCGCCGCCTCACACGCCGCCCGGCAGCTGGCCACGGACGTGGAGGACCGCGGCCGCGAGCTCCCGCTGGTCTACGCCTGGCGGGTGGGTGCGGCGAACGTCCGGCTGCTCTGGCAGACGATCCGCGCGAACCGGCCCTGGATGCTGGCCGCCACCCTGTCCAAGTCCCTGTCCGCGGCCCTGGCCGCGGGACTGCTGACGCTGCTGACCACGGACCTGTGGATGCTGTCCGCCGAGTACAACGGGCTCCAGATGGCGCTCGTGGGGGGCCTGGCGGTCCTGTCCGTGACGGTCTCGCTGGTCGTGGGCGCGAAGCTCTGGGAGCGGCCGCGCCGTCAGGGCGAGCGGGAGCAGGTGACGGTGTTCAACATCGCCACGGTGATCACCGTGCTGATCGGCGTGGTGGTGCTGCACGCGGCGCTGACGCTGCTGTCCCTGGCGGGCGCGCTGATGTTCGTGGACGCGGAGGTGTTCGGCGAGGTCACCGGGGATGCGGCCACGTTCTGGCAGTACGTGAAGCTCGCCTGGTTCATCGGAGGGCTGGCGACGGTCGGCTCGGCGCTCGGCGCCGGCCTCGAGGACGACGACGACGTCCGCGAGGCGATCTTCACGCGCGGCAGCGCCTGAGGCAGGAGGTCAGTGGCGCCGGGCCGACGTGGAGTGCTCACCTGGAGGTTCACCACCAGGCACGGCGCGGGGTCGTCGTCGGGGGCGGATTCAGTCCTTGGACCAGATGCGCGTGTTCAGCCGGAAGTCCTCGATGAGGCCGAGGAAGAGCAGGAAGTCGTCATAGACCTGCCGGCCCACCTGCTCGATGGACCGACCCTGCTGCTTCACCACGTCCAATCCGAAGCGGTTCTGCTCGAGCGCGACGCCGATGTGCATGCGCCCGCCCGTGAAGGACACGGCGACGTGCTCGGTCCCGAACCGCCGGAAGAGCTCCTGGAGGGTGTCCATGAACTCCGGGGTGATGAGATAGCGGGCCTCGACCTGGTCGCTCGTCCAGCACTCGAACCGGTCGGCCACGCGGACGTCCTCCAGGTGCAGCGGGGTCCATCCCGCGTGCTCTGCGGTGCGCCCCGAGATCCCCCGGAAGGCGGGGTGGCCGTCGGAGGGCAGCAGGAACGTGGTGGAGCTGAACTCCTTGTGGAAGTCCGCGGAGAAGTACACGAAGGAGGCTCGTGTCCCGGCGACGTCCTTCTCCAGGTCCTCGAGCCAGGAGCGGGCCGAGGACTTCATGGTCCCCGGGACGAGGGTGCTGAGGTCGCCGCCGCTGCCGCTGCGCTGCAGGGTGTCCAGCTCACGGCGCTCCAGGTGGCTCAGCCCGGTGCTGCCACGCTCCTTGCGTTCGAGCCAGCGGCGGCGGCGTTCCCGGCGGTCCTGCTCGTCCGGATCCTGCTCGGGGGCGGGCGGTGACATCTCCTCCCACTTCAGGTCGGCGAGGACGAAGTCGGTCTCCCCCAGGGTGCCGGTGACGACGTCCTCCTGATGCACGGAGGTGTCCATGACGAACCCGGCGGACGCCAGCACCGGTGCGGGCACGCGGCCGTGGGGTTCGTAGGAGGCGTCCAGGCCGGCGCCGTCCGAGGAGGCCCCCGAGGTGGTGAGGCCGTCCGCGATGGCCTGGAAGATCGGGACGGTCACCTCCTGCGTCGCCGCGCGTGAGACCCGACCGGCGCGGCGGATGGTCACGTAGGCGGGGACGGCCATGAGGATGACGCCGAGGACGGCGGTCGGGATGAACATGACGAGCACGCTGGGGAAGAAGAGGACCAGGCCGAGCACGATCATGACCTTGAAGTACCAGGGCGTGTTCTGCTGCAGGTCGGTGGCCTGGTCCTCGACCTCCCGCGTGCGCTCCTGGTCCAGGCCCGCCCAGACGGACTCGAACGAGGGGACGTCCAGGCGGGTCATGCGCGCCCCCCGTTCGCGTCGGCGGTGCCGCCGCCGAGGAAGCCGCCCAGGTCTGCCTGCTCACGCTTGGTCGAGTTCGTCAGCTCGAACAGGTCGTGGCGGCGGAATCCGAGGGCACCGGCGATCAGTACGGTGGGGAAGCTCTGTCGGGCGGTGTTGTAGTCCGTGGCGGCGGCGTTGTAGGAGCGGCGCGCGGCCTGCAGGCGCTCCTCGGCCTCGTTGACGGTGCGCTGAAGGGTGTCCACGTTGGCGAGCGACCGCATCTCCGGGTAGGCCTCGAAGGAGGCCAGTGCACCGGGGGAGCGCAGGATGCGCTGCTGGGCGTCGTCGAGCGCGGCGTGCAGCTCCGCCTTCTCGGACACCTCCAGCTCTCGGATGGGGCGTCCGGTGCGCAGGGCGGTGGCGCCGAGGACGGTCTCGACCTCCTTCCCCACGGCACCTTCCGTGATCTTCGCCTGCTGACTGACCTGGTCATGGCGGGTCTCCAGGGCCACGTCGATGCTGCGCATCGCTCCGTGGAGGTGTTCCGACGTCTCAGCAGGCCGTTGTAGACGGTGACTGCCCAGACGACGAGGAGCACCAGCAGGGCTCCGAGCACGATCAGGATGACGAGGGAGGTGTTCACGGGGCTCCTTGGTCGGCACTTGCGTCGGGGCGCCAGGGCGCGGGCCAGGCGGTATCACGCACTGTGAAACATCTGGGAAGACGCTGTCAGGGGCCGCCGTCGGGACTCTTCGTCCCGACGACGGCCCCGCACCGTTCGCCGTCCGCTGCCGGCCTCAGACCGCGCCCAGGCCCTCCACCGGGGACATCCGGGTGGCCCGGCGGGAGGGCAGGACCGAGGCGGCCAGGCCGGCGAGC
>NZ_JBNFOB010000208.1:0-4069 GCF_057364565.1 Micrococcus sp. LASM2_SD2
CCGTGACCCCGGGCCGTGCCGGTCCGGGGGAGCCGACGCGCGCCGCACGCTCAGGCCTCCTCGGCGGGGGCCAGCTCGATGTCCGTGACCTCGAGCTCGCCGTCGGCCTCGGTGAGGGTCAGCTGGGCGATGTTGCCGGCGGCCTTGAGGTCCGCCAGGCCGCCGCGGAGCTTCTCGAGCCACTCGGCCGGGCCGGTGACCACGGCGGAGCGGACCTCGGACCGCTGCTTCACCTTGGCCTCGGACTTGGCCTTGCGGACGCCGCCCAGGACCTGGGCCACGGTGGTCAGGACCTCGGCGTCGCCGGCGGAGGCGGCGGAGGACAGGGCCGCCACCTCGTCCGCGGCGCCCGGCCACGCGGCGGTGTGCACGGAGCCGGCACGCCACCAGCTCCACACCTCCTCCGTGGCGAACGGCTGGAACGGGGCCAGCAGGCGCAGCAGCGCGTCCAGGGTGGTGGCCAGCGCGGTCACCACGGAGGCCTGCTCCGCGTCGCCCTGGCCGCCGTAGGCGCGGTCCTTCACCAGCTCCACGTAGTCGTCCGTGAAGGCCCAGAAGAACTGCTCGGTGACGTTGAGGGCACGGGCGTAGTCGTAGGCCTCGAACGCGCGGGTCGCCTGCTCCACGGTGGCCGCGAGGCGGGCCAGCAGGGAGGCGTCCAGCGGGTTGGTGACGGCCGCGGCGTCCTCGGCGGAGCGGATCACCGAGGACTCGGTGGCGCCCAGGTTCAGCACGAACTTGGAGGCGTTGAGCAGCTTGATGGCCAGGCGGCGGCCGATCTTCATCTGCGCCACCTCGTAGGCGGTGTCCGCACCGAGGCGGGCCGAGGCGGCCCAGTAGCGCACCGCGTCCGAGCCGAACTGGTCCAGGATGTCGGTCGGGACCACCACGTTGCCCTTGGACTTGGACATCTTCTTGCGGTCCGGGTCCAGGATCCAGCCGGAGAGCGCGGTGTCCGTCCACGGCACGGAGCCGTTGAGGGCGTGGGCGCGCACCACGGTGGAGAACAGCCAGGTGCGGATGATGTCGTGGCCCTGCGGACGCAGGTCGAAGGGGAACACGTTCTGGAAGAACTGCTCGTCCCGGGACCAGCGGCCCACGATCTGCGGGGTCAGCGAGGAGGTCGCCCAGGTGTCCAGGACGTCCGGGTCGCCGGTGAAGCCGCCGGGGACGTCGCGCTGGTCCTCGGCGAAGCCCGGGGCCGCCTCCGCAGCCGGGTCCACCGGGAGGGCGTCGTCGGCCGGGAGGATCGGGTTCTCGTAGTCCGGTTCGCCTTCGGCGTCCAGCGGGTACCAGACGGGGATCGGCACGCCGAAGAAGCGCTGGCGGGAGACGAGCCAGTCGCCGTTGAGGCCCTCGACCCAGTTCTCGTAGCGGTGGCGCATGTGCTCCGGGTGCCAGGACAGCTCGCGGCCGCGCTCGATGAGCTCGGCACGGCGGTCCGCGTCACGGCCGCCGTTGCGGATGTACCACTGGCGGGAGGTGACGACCTCGAGGGGCTTGTCGCCCTTCTCGTAGAAGTTCACGGCGTGCATGATCTTCTTCGGTTCGCCGTCCAGCAGCCCGGCCTCCGTGAGGGCGTCGACCACGCCCTGCTTCGCGGAGAACACGGTCTTGCCGGCCACGGTGCCCGCGTAGGCCTGGCGACCGGCGTCCGTGTTGATCCACTCGGGGGTGTCCTGGGCGAAGCGGCCGTCGCGGCCGATCAGGGTGCGGGTCGGCAGCTGCAGCTCGCGCCACCAGGTGACGTCGTTGAGGTCGCCGAAGGTGCAGACCATCGCGATGCCGGAGCCCTTGTCCTGCTTGGCCAGCGGGTGCGGGAAGACCTCGACCTCCACGCCGTACAGCGGCGAGGTGACGGTCGTGCCGAACAGGTGCTGATAGCGCTCGTCGTCCGGGTGGGCGACCAGGCCGGAGCAGGAGGCCAGCAGCTCGGGGCGGGTGGTCTCGATGAAGACCTGCTCGCCGTCGTCGGCGGTGAATGCATAGCGGTGGTAGGCGCCGGGGACCTCGCGGTCCTCGAGCTCGGCCTGGGCCACCGCGGTGCGGAAGGTGACGTCCCACATGGTGGGGGCCTCGGACATGTAGGCGTCGCCGGAGGCGATGCCGGCCAGGAAGGCGCGCTGGGAGACGGCGCGGGAGACGTCGTCGATGGTCCGGTAGGTCATGTCCCAGTCCACGGACAGGCCGAGGCGGGTGAAGAGGTCCTCGAAGACCTTCTCGTCCTCGACGGCGAGCTCCTCGCACAGCTCGATGAAGTTCCTGCGGGAGACCACGTCCCAGTCGCGCTGGTTCTTCGCGGGCTTCTCCGGCGGACGGCAGCCCTCGACGTACGGCTTGGACGGGTCGCAGCGGACGCCGTAGTAGTTCTGCACGCGGCGCTCGGTGGGCAGGCCGTTGTCGTCCCAGCCCATCGGGTAGAAGACGTTCTTGCCGTTCATGCGCTGATAGCGGGCCAGCACGTCGGTCTGGGTGTAGGAGAAGACGTGGCCCACGTGCAGGGAGCCGGAGGCGGTCGGCGGGGGAGTGTCGATGGAGTAGACCTGCTCGCGCGTGGTCTCCGCATCGAACGCGTAGGTGCGCTCGGCGGCCCAGCGGGCGGTCAGCTTCTCCTCGAGGCCCTCGAGGGCGGGGCGGTCCGGGACCGAGACGGCACGGGTCTCGGTGGACGCGGCGGTGGACTCGTTGACGGGCGTGTCTGTGCCCGGGGTCTTGTCAGCCATACCGCCCATCTTTTCATGGCACACCGCTTCCCGACGGCGGCGCCTCGCCCTGGCCGGGCGGCTCACCCCGCGTAGGCTGTGGCCATGACCACAGTCCACGAGTCCCGGGAGTCCTCCGTGCACGAGTCCACAGCGCAGCAGTCCTCGCCCTCCACCGCCCGCGGCGCCGTCGTCTCCGGCGCGACCACCGGCATCGGCCGTGCCACCGCCCTCGAGATGGCCCGGAGGGGCTGGCGGGTCTACGCCGTGGGCCGCCGTGCCGAGCGCCTGGAGGCGTTGCAGGCGCAGGGAGTCGAGGAGAACGTGCCGGGCATGCTGATCCCGTGCGCGCTGGACGTGACCGACGCGGACGCCGTGGCCCGCCTCGTGGAGCAGGTGACCCAGGACGGCGGCGTGGACACCCTGGTGAACATCGCCGGCGGTGCCCGGGGGACTGACTTCGTGGGCGAGGGCGACATGGAGCAGTGGGAGTGGATGTACCGGGTCAACGTGCTCGGCACCCTGACCATGTGCAAGGCGGTCCTGCCGATGCTGCGCGCCCACGGCGAGGGCACCGTCCTGAACCTGACCTCCACGGCGGCGATGACCCCGTATGAGGGCGGCGCCGGGTACAACGCGGCGAAGATGGGCCAGCACGGGCTCACCGGCGCCCTGCGCCTGGAGGAGGCCGAGCACAACGTGCGCGTGATCGAGGTGCTGCCGGGCATGGTGCACACCGAGGAGTTCTCCCTCATGCGCCTCGGCGGAGACCAGGCGGCCGCGGACAAGGTCTACGCCGGCGTCGAGAAGCCGCTCACCGCCGAGGACGTCGCCGAGGTCTGCGTCCACGCCGTGGAGCTGCCGCACCACGTGAATCTGGACCAGATCGTGCTGCGCCCGGTGGCCCAGGCCGCCCAGCACAAGGTGATCCGCAAGGGCTGAGGGCCCCGAAGGTCAGGGCCTCGATCCGCTCCGGAGCGTGTGGTTCGGGTTCCCTCGGTGCCTTCGATCCGATCGGGAGTACGCGAGACGCGCGTCGGATCCGATCGAGTGCTTCGGATTTCAGAGGTCGCTGATTCTGACGCGCTCGATCCGATCCAGAGCGTGCGAGGCGCGCGCCGGAACGGATCGACGTGCGTGGCACGCGACGTAGGACGAGTGACGACGAGACGGGGAGGACAGCACATGAGCGGGCAGCAGACGAAGGCCGGAGGAGCGGCAGGCGGGAACGGTCCGGAGCAGGGGACGCGCATGGCATCCCGGGCCGTGGGTCCCGCGGGCGGCGCCCAGAGCGCCCGGAGCGTCCCGATGACTGACGGCGACGCCGGCAGCCCCACCATCGGGCGCTGGCTGGGCCCGGGGCGTCC
>NZ_JBNFOB010000209.1:0-4035 GCF_057364565.1 Micrococcus sp. LASM2_SD2
GGGCGGTCCAGCCGCCGGCCGTGCCACGCGCGGATCGGGGCCCGCTCCCGGTAGCCGCCCAGGGCCAGCCCGGCGGTGCGCTCGAACAGGTTCGCCGAGGCCGTGTCCCCGCAGCGCCACAGCGACCACCCCACGGCCAGGAGGTACAGCGGCAGGAACGGCAGCCCCAGGCACACCGCATACTGCGTCGCGTGCCCGGACTCGTGCCGCCACAGCTGCGGGGTCATCCGCAGCCCTGGCCGCGTGAACACCACATTGCCCACCGTGAAGGCCGCGCCGTCCGGGAAGGCCAGCGGGTAGCCGTGCGCCTGCACCAGCCCGTGGGGCGCCGGCGTCAGCGGGCACCGCAGCACCGCCGCGGCCACCAGTCCCAGCACCGTGGACAGGTTCACCAGGTTCCACACCTGACGCACCGGGCGCGACGACGGCCGCCCGCCTCGCGTGCGCCCCGCACCGGGGCGCGGGGCGGGGGAGGGGCGCCGGGTCATCGGCCGTCCCCGTCCGCGAAGTACAGGTGCCGGTGCAGCCGGCATCCGGGGTTGAACTCCGCTGCACAGTTGGGGCAGGCGCGGGCGGCCAGATACTCGGCGGCGCGCATCCGGTGTCCGCAGACGCCGCACAGGGCGGGCCGCCGGTCCGGATCGTCGGCCGGCACCGGCACCCCCGGATGGCCCGCGAGGGCGTCGTGGCACTCCCGGCAGGCCCAGTGCTCAGGGCAGCAGGCCAGCTGCAGGGCCACCACGTCCGACGGGCCCGCGTAGTGCGCGCAGCGGGTCTGTCCGTCCACGAGCAGACCCCGGACGTCGGTCCCGTGCACGAGCGCACGGCGGGCGGAGGCAGGCATGGGGACACCGTAGCGTCCTGTCCGCACCGCGGACGCCCTCGCCTCGCCCGCCGGGAGGCGTCTGCCCGCGCACTAGACTGGATGCCGACCCCTGACCAGAAGAACCTGACATCGAAGGGTGCAGTCACGTCATGACGCAGACCCCCGAGACCGGCGCGCCGCGGAGGGTGCCCCGCAGATCTCCCCGGCCGACGCGGAGGCCGTCGGCGCCGCGGTGGAGGCGGCGCTCGCCGACTTCGAGGCCGCCGCCGACCTCGATGAGCTGAAGGCCGCCCGACTGAGGCACACCGGCGAGAAGGCCCCGCTGCCCCTGGCCAACCGCCAGATCGGCAGGCTCCCCAAGGAGGACAAGGCCACCGCCGGCAAGACCATGGGCGCCGCCCGCGGCCGCATGGAGAAGGCCCTCAAGGCCCGCACCGCAGTCCTCGAGGAGGAGCACGCCGCCCGGATGCTCGTGGAGGAGACCGTGGACGTCACCACGGCCGCCGCCCGCCGCCTCCCCGGGGCCCGCCACCCGCTGTCCCTGCTGCAGGAGCGCGTCTCGGACATCTTCGTCGGCATGGGCTGGGAGATCGCCGAGGGGCCGGAGCTCGAGCACGACTGGTTCAACTTCAACGCCCTGAACTTCCCGCCGGACCACCCGGCCCGCGAGATGCAGGACACCTTCTTCGTGGAGCCGCCGGAGTCCAACCTCCTGCTGCGCACCCACACCTCCCCGGTGCAGGTCCGGGCCATGCTGGAGCGCGGAGCGCCCGTGTACGTCCTGTGCCCGGGCCGCACCTTCCGCACCGACGAGCTGGACGCCACCCACACCCCGGTCTTCCACCAGTTCGAGGGCCTCGCCGTGGACGAGGGCCTGACCATGGCCGACCTGCGCGGCACCCTCGAGTACTTCGCCCGGCAGATGTTCGGCCCGGAGGCGGAGATCCGGCTGCGCCCGAACTTCTTCCCGTTCACCGAGCCGTCCGCCGAGATGGACATCTGGCACCCGCAGGCCAAGGGCGGCCCGCAGTGGATCGAGTGGGGCGGCTGCGGCATGGTCCACCCCAACGTCCTGCGCTCGGCCGGCCTGGACCCGGAGGTCTATTCCGGCTTCGCGTTCGGCATGGGCATCGAGCGCACCCTCATGTTCCGTAACGAGGTCCCGGACATGCGGGACATGATCGAAGGCGACGTCCGCTTCTCCCAGCACTTCGGAATGGAGCTCTGAGCACCGCATGCGTATCCCGCTTTCCTGGCTGCGCGAGTACGCGCAGGTCCCGGCCGACGCCACCGCCGAGGACGTCCTCGCCGACCTCGTGAAGGTCGGCCTCGAGGAGGAGGGGGTCCACCGCCCCGCGGACGGGCTGTCCGGCCCGATCGTGGTCGGCCAGGTGCTGGAGATGGTCCCGGAGCCGCAGAAGAACGGCAAGACCATCAACTGGTGCCAGGTCCGTGTGGTGCCCGAGGGCACCGAGCAGACCCTGACCGACGAGGGCATCGACCCCTCCGGCGTGCAGGGCATCGTCTGCGGCGCCCACAACTTCCAGGTGGGGGACAAGGTCGTGGTGACCCTCCCCGGTTCGGTCCTGCCGGGCGACTTCCGGATCTCCCCGCGCAAGACCTACGGCCACGTCTCCGCCGGCATGATCGCCTCGGTCCGTGAGCTCGGGATCGGGGAGGACCACGACGGCATCCTCGTGCTCTCCACCCTCGGTCTGGACCCGGAACTCGGCACGGACGTGCTGGAGCTGCTGCACCTGGACGAGGAGGCCGCCGAGGTCAACGTGACCCCGGACCGCTCCTACGCCTTCAGCATCCGCGGCATCGCCCGCGAGTACGCGCACGCCACCGGCACCGCGTTCACCGACCCGGCCGCGGGCCTGACCCCGCCGGAGCCGAACGAGGACGGCCAGCCGGTGGTCCTGGACGACACCGCACCGATCTACGGCGCCCCCGGCTGCGACCGGTTCGTGGCCCGCACCGTGTCCGGCATCGACCCGACCGTGCCGACCCCGCCGTGGATGGCCGCGCGGCTGCGCCTGGCCGGCATCCGCCCGCACTCCCTCGTGGTGGACGTCTCCAACTACGTGATGTGGGAGCTCGGCCAGCCGCTGCACTTCTACGACGCGGACAAGCTGACCGGGACCATCACGGTCCGCCGCGCCGCCGAGGGCGAGACCCTGCGGACCTTGGACGACAAGGAGCGCACGCTCCACGCCGAGGACCTGCTCATCACGGACGAGTCCGGACCGATCGGCCTGGCCGGGGTCATGGGCGGAGCCTCCACCGAGGTGTCGGAGACCACCACCCGGGTGACGATCGAGTCCGCGCACTTCGACCCGGTCTCGATCGCCCGCACCCGCCGCCGCCACCGGCTGCCCTCCGAGGCCTCGAAGCGCAACGAGCGCGGCGTGGACTGGGAGATCGCGGACGAGGCCGCCGAGCGCGCCGTGCAGCTCCTCGTCGAGCTGGCCGGCGGCACCGCCGAGCCCGGCGTCACGGACCACGGCGCCCGCCCGGAGTACCCGGTCGTCGAGCTGGACCCGGCCTACCCCTCCCGTCGCATCGGCGTGGACTACCCGAAGGAGCGGGTCGTCGAGCTGCTCACCGAGCTGGGCGCCACGGTCGAGGACGCCGGCGAGACCCTCAGGGTCACCTCGCCCTCCTGGCGGCACGACCTGAGGATCCCCGAGGACCTCGTGGAGGAGATCGCCCGCCTGGACGGCTTCGACCGGATCCCGTCCACCCTGCCGGTCGCCCCTCCCGGCCGCGGCCTGTCCCGCGCCCAGGCCCAGCGCCGCCGCGTGGCGGACGTGCTGGCCGGCGCGGGCCTGACCGAGGTCCTGGACTACCCGTTCGTCTCCGAGGCCCAGAACCGCCTGTTCGGCTCGGCCACCGAGGAGGGGGGCGCCCGGCAGGCGATGGTGCGCCTGTCCAACCCGATCTCCCAGGAGTTCGGGTTCCTGCGCACCTCGCTGCTGCCGAACCTGTTGGAGACCGCGCGGCGCAACGCCTCCCGCGGCTTCAAGGACGTCGCTCTGTACGAGGTCGGCCTGGTGTTCCTGCCGGGCGAGCGCCTCGGCTCCGCGTCCAACGAGCCGAACGGCGTGAAGCCCTCGGATGAGGCCCTCGCGGACCTGGACGCCGGCATCCCCGGACCAGCCGCGCCGCGTGGCCGCCCGTGTTCGCCGGGCCACGAGGGCCCGCCG
>NZ_JBNFOB010000210.1:0-4029 GCF_057364565.1 Micrococcus sp. LASM2_SD2
GGGCCACGCGCACGACGTCTTCGCGGAACTCCTGGGGGTAGGGAGCGGGCATGGTGCACATCCTTCCAGGCCGCCCTGCGGGCAAGCCAGATCAGATGTCACCTATCCATGCGGCAGTCCCGACTCTTGTCGTCCTGCAGGCCCTGCGCCGGAACCGACTTTACGATTTCGAAGACTTCCAGACGGACTACGACGCAGAAGTTGAACGCCTGCGTCGATTCGAGCGCGCTGATAGCGGACCGGGTGGCCAGTTCCTCTATAACCAGCCATACAGAATCGGAACAAGGCTTTCCCGTGCGCTCATTAGCGACGCGATGGCTGGCCGGACGCGCTTCACGGATGCTGCCCGGCTCATGTCGTTCAAGTCCATGAAGAACTTTGATTCGTACGCAAGCTATCTGGGAACGGTGCGTGGCTAAATGTACCTAATCGACGCCAACGCATTCATCGAAGCGAGCAGGCACTACTACTCGTTCAACCTGGCCCCGAGATACTGGAGCTGGCTCTACGAGCAGAGCGTGGCCGGTACGGTCGGTTCGATCAAGGCCGTGTACGACGAGATCGCCGACGGCGACGATGATCTGAGCGCCTGGGTGCGCGATAACACCCCTGAAGAGTTCTGGCTGGAGGAGGATGACGACTCCCTTGCAGCCATCATTGATCTCGTAACATGGGCTACTGGACCCACCCGCCAGTTCACCCAAGCGGCGATCGACGAGTTCATGGCCTTGGCTGATCTGCGGCTAGTAGCGCAAGCCAGGGCGCTGGGGGCTACGGTCATCACGCGCGAAGTCCCAAACGCTGAGTCCAAGAAGCGCGTCAAGCTGCCAGATGCCGCCGCCGTCGGAGTGAGCTGCGTGCAACCTTTCCAGGCATACGAGCGGCTGGGCCTTCGTTTTGCCTGACCACCAAATGTTCGTGTCTGCGGGCACCCCTGCGATTGGCATCGCGGAAATGCATCTGCTGCGAAGAAGTGAGCAGCTCTGCGTAATCGGGATTAGAGACTACCTACGAAAGGGTGCGTGAGGATGGATCAGCCTCTCGCGACGACGATTGCCGCTGGTATCGCTGCGCTTGGTTCGATCATCACGCTAATCGTGAACGCTGTCGTGGATCGCCAGGCTTCTGCGAAGGCGGCTCATCGTGAGATCGTGGCCCCGTATCTCGTGGAGCTGAGCGAAGACATATACACGATTTTGGCTTCAATCGATGTGATGGAGAAGAGATCTGTGCGTGGCCAAAGCGTGGTGGATTGGCACGTAAGGGCTAAGGAGGCTGGCCAGAGGGTTGACAGTACGCGACGGAAGATCAGGTACTTCTTGCCCGGTGTCGATGAAGCTCTTAGGGAGTTGCGTACCGCAGGAGACCACATGGCGACGGTTGTAAATATTGAGGGCAACTATTCAGGTAAATTGCTCGCAAAGTACGCTGGTCTTGCCACATCGCTGAACGCAGCAATCCGTGTGTCGTACCGAACGGGTGCGCCTCCAAGCTGGTTGCGCCGGCGAATCCTCGTCCGGAAAGCCAAGACGATTTCAAGCTTCTGGGAGCAGCGTCCGAAAAAGAAGAGTGCATGATGAGAGCGACGGCACAACCTCAGCGGGCACGAATGAGAGTCCTCAGATCAAAGGTTGGTATCTGCGGCGACGTGGTGGAGTTCCGCTTCAACGTCTAGTTCTTCTTGGCTCGAACGCCCTCGGTTTCTTTTTTCGCCACTCTGACGCCTCAGAACAGCGGCCAAGGCACGGCCGGCGTCAGCCCGCTGGGGGCAGGGAAGATCCCGTCGTCGAGTAACTGGGCACAGCGTGCGGCGAGGGCGCCCATCTCCACGGCACCCAGCAGCTCCGCCAGCCCCCGCCCCAGCTCACCGTCGAGCCCGTCGAGAACTCGGCCGACGCCGTCGCGCTCCTCCTCGTTCAGCGCCTCGCCGAGCCAGCCCCAGAGCACGGTCCGCAGCTTGTCCTCCACATGGAACGTGAGCCCGTGGTCCACGCCGTGCCGGTGCCCGTCGGGCATGGCGAGTATGTGCGCGCCCTTGCGGTCGGCGTTGTTGACGATCACATCGAACACCGCCATTCGGCGCAGCGCCGCCGAGTCCTCGTGGGCCAGGACCAGCCGATTCCCGTCCTCGTCCTCACCCTCCAGGATCGTGAGCCATCCCGAGGTCGGCACTTCGTCCGCCGGGAACAGGTCCACGGCGTCCTGCTCAGGGTCCTGCTCCTGCCAGAGCTGCACCATGCCCTCGCCGAAGGGGCCGTCGCGCAGCCACGTGCGCGGCACGATGTCCCATCCCAGCGCCTTGGACACCCGGTGCGCGGCCACCTCGCGGCGGGCCAGAGTTCCGGCGGGGAAGTCCCACAGCGGGGCCTCGCCGTCCACCGGCTTGTAGACCACCGGGGTGTCACCGATCGAGCCGAGGAACGTGGCGTTGGACGCCGTCGTGATGCGGCCGGTGAGCGTCAGCTCCCCGGCCATCAGCTCGCCGGCGGGCACGTCCGCGGCGCTCATCAGGAGTCGGGGAGAGTGCAGTCGTGGCCGTCGGGGTCGATGGGCTGGCCGCAGTCGGAGCAGATCGGACGGCCGGCGTCCACCACCTCCCGGGTGCGCCGGGTGAATGCCCGGGCGGCGCCGACGGGCATCCGCACGCGCACCGCCTCGGCGTCCGCCTCGAGCGCCGGGTCGGCGTCGTCGTCGGTCAGCGGGTGCGCGTCGATGAGCACCTGCGCGGTGGTGGGGTCCCAGCCCAGGCCGATGGCCCCCACCCGGAACCACTCCTGCACCGGGTCCAGCGGATCGTTGTCCACGAGTTCCACGGGCGTGCTGGCCGGGACGCTGTGCGGATTGCCCTCCAGCGCCATGAGATCGTCGAGGATCTCGTCGATCATCTCCGCCATCAGGGCCGACTGCTGCTTCTCCAGGGCCAGGCTCGCCAGCCGGGGCCCGGTGCGCACCTGCAGGTAGAACGTGCGGGCTCCGGGACGCCCGAGCGTCCCGATCACGACCCGGTCCGGCCAGTCGAACTCATGGGCGGGGGCAGGTGCATCAGTCATGTCACGATCCTAGGCGTCTGCTCGTCCACCGCGCCGGGGCCGGTGCCCGCGCCGCCGCCCACCGGGGCGTCGTCGGACGGCCCGAGGCTCGAGAGCCAGGACAGGTCGCCGGCGTCGGTGTTCATCGCCCAGACCCGCGGTCGGCTTGGTCCGTAGCCCACGATGGACACGGAGGCGGGCCCGACCTCGATCCGCTGGAACAGATCCAGGTGCGTGCCGAGCGCGTCGGCCAGGATCGACTTGATGACGTCCCCGTGGCTCACCGCCACCCACACCGCCCCGGGTCCGTGCTCGGCCTCCACGGCGGCGTCCTGCCGGCGGATCGCCGCCACCGCGCGGGACTGCATGCCCGCCATGGACTCCCCGCCGGGGAAGACGACGGCGGACGGCTGGGTCTGCACCGTCGCCCACAGGGGCTCGGTGGCCAGGTCGCTGAGCGCGCGCCCCTGCCACTGGCCGTAGTCGCACTCGGTGAGGTCGTCGTCGACCAGCGAGGGCACCGTCCCCGGCTGGCGATCGAGGAGGGCGCGGGCCGTCTGCGCGCACCGTTCCAGGGGGCTGGCCACCACCGCGGCCACGGGCACGGCCGCGATCCGTTCCGCGGTGCGGGCCGCCTGCTCCCGGCCGTGATCGTCCAGACTGACCCCGGGGGTGCGGCCCGCCAGCAGTCCGCTCGCGTTGGCCGTGGTGCGGCCGTGCCGCACGAGAAGTACCGTCGCCATCACTCCAGCCTACTCACGCGGGCCGAGCGCCTCAGCAGGACGGGTCACGGGGCAGGGGAGTCCACCGCAGGGTGAGGCCCCCGACGGCGGCCAGCGCCGCGTGGGCGTCGTCGGCGGCGTCCTCCAGTCCGTCCGCCACGTCTTCACCCGCCGAGGTGAGCAGCAGGACCGCGTGGTCGTCCTCGTCGGGCTGCTCGCCCGGGTCGGCGCGCCAGCCGCCCCTGCCCCGCACGCCCGTCCTCGTCCCCGGGCAGGGA
>NZ_JBNFOB010000211.1:0-3988 GCF_057364565.1 Micrococcus sp. LASM2_SD2
GCACAGGGCCGCGGGGGTCGTGGGGCGCCCCCGGTGGGCCGGGGGCGAGCCAGGGTCCCTCGAGGTGGATCCCGGCCAGGACGCCCTCGGCCACGAGCGGGACCAGTGCACGGACCTGTTCCGCGAGCACCGGCACGGGCGCGCTCACCAACGACGCCATGACGGTCCTGGTGCCGTGCGCACGCAGCGTCGCCGCCGCGGTCCGTGCGGCGTCCGCGCCGTCGGAGAAGGCGGCGCCACCGGCGCCGTGGCAGTGCATGTCCACCAGTCCGGGGGCGAGCACCGCGTCCCCGAGGTCCTGGACCGCGGCCGACCCGCCCCACGGGGTGTCCCGACCCGAGCCCCACGGCCATGAGGCGGTTCGCCGTCCAGGGGCGACCCAGCCGTCGTCGTGCAGCCGGTCCCCGTCATGGACGCGGGCCGCGCGGAGCACGCGGATCCCGTCCCCGGACACACGTGCACCGCCCCCGGCAGGCGGCGCGGCCTGGGGTCCGGGGGCGGTCGGCGGGGTGTGCTCCTGCATGGGGCGGATCAGCCGAGATAGGCGCCCTCGGCGGCGGAGTGGACGAGCTTGGCATACTTGCCGAGCACACCGGTGGTGAACTTCGGCTGCACCGGCTCCCAGGCCTCGCGGCGGGCGGCGAGCTCGGCCTCGTCCACGAGCAGGTCCATGGTGCGTCCGGCGATGTCCACGCGGATGCGGTCGCCGTCCTGCACCAGGCCGATCGGTCCGCCCTCGGCGGCCTCCGGGGCGATGTGGCCGATGCAGAGGCCGGTGGTGCCGCCGGAGAAGCGGCCGTCGGTGATGAGCAGGACGTCCTTGCCGAGACCCGCCCCTTTGATGGCGCCGGTGATGGCGAGCATCTCGCGCATGCCCGGGCCGCCCTTGGGGCCCTCGTAGCGGATGACCACCACGTCCCCGGCGGCGATCGTGCCGTCCTCCAGGGCGTCCATGGCGGCGCGCTCGCGGTCGAAGACGCGGGCGGTGCCCTCGAACACGTCGGCGTCGAAGCCGGCGGACTTCACCACGGCGCCCTCCGGGGCCAGCGAGCCGTGGAGGATCGCGATGCCGCCGTTCGGGTGCATGGCGTCGTCCATAGTGCGGATGACCCTGCCGTCCACCGGGTCCGGGTCCAGGTCCCTCAGGTTTTCCGCAAGCGTCCTGCCAGTGACCGTGAGGGTGTCCCCGTGCAGAAGGCCCTCGTCCAGCAGCGCCTTCATGACCACCGGGACGCCGCCGATGCGGTCCACGTCCGTCATCACGTACTGGCCGAACGGCTTGAGGTCCGCGATGTGCGGGGTGCGGTCGGCGATGCGGTTGAAATCGGACAGCTGCAGGTCCACGCCGGCCTCGCGGGCGATGGCCAGCAGGTGCAGCACCGCGTTGGTGGAGCCGCCGAAGGCCATGGTCACAGCGATCGCGTTCTCGAACGCCGGCTTGGTCATCACGTCCCGGGCGGTGATCCCCTGACGCAGCATGTCCACCACAGCCTCGCCGGAGCGACGGGCGAAGGCGTCGCGGCGGCGGTCCGCGGACGGGGCGGCGGCCGAGCCGGGCAGGGACATGCCGAGCGCCTCGCCGATCGAGGCCATGGTGTTGGCGGTGTACATGCCGCCGCACGCACCCTCGCCGGGGGCGATGGACTTCTCGATCCGCAGCAGGTCCTCCTCGGACATCAGGCCGCGGGCGCAGGCGCCCACCGCCTCGAAGGCGTCGATGATCGTCACCTGCTTCTCGGTGCCGTCGGTGAGGCGGGCCGTGCCCGGCATGATCGAGCCGGCGTAGACGAACACGGAGGCCAGGTCCAGGCGGGCGGCCGCCATGAGCATGCCGGGCAGGGACTTGTCGCAGCCGGCCAGCAGCACCGAGCCGTCCAGACGCTCGGCCATCATCACGGTCTCCACGGAGTCCGCGATGACCTCCCGTGAGACGAGGGAGAAGTGCATGCCCTCATGCCCCATGGAGATGCCGTCACACGGACACGGTGCCGAACTCGAGCGGATACCCGCCGGCGGCGTGGACGCCGTCCTTGGACGCATGGGCGAGGCGGTCCAGGGAGAGGTTGCACGGCGTGATCTCGTTCCAGGACGAGGCGATACCGATCTGGGGCTTGCCGAAGTCCTCGTCCCCCATGCCGACCGCGCGGAGCATGCCGCGGGCGGCGGTGCGCTCCATGCCGTCGGTGACGTCCCGGGAACGGGGCTTGATGTCGACCTCCGCCGATCCTGCAGTGCTGTCCTGAGCCTTCGAGGTGGTGTCCATGCGCACATCATAGGGACGGGGTGCGCCCGTGAGACGATCCCGTCCATCTGGTGACATGCAACCGGATCGTGACCTGTTGCGCACGACAGGCGTCATGCGCGTCACGTACGTTGGAGGCATGGACTCGCTCACCCTCCAACGACGGCTGCGCGGCGTGTTCGATGCCCGGGTGTTCAACCACGGCGACTACAACCTCGTCTACGGCCAGACCTCCGGGACGGCCACCCCGTTCGTGATCGGCTACCGACGCGTCCCGCGCGAGCTGGTGCTGTGTCCGGTGGACCCGTCCCACCCCGAGGTGGAAGCTGACGCGGACCCCACCGAGGTCTCCACCGTCTCGCTCGGCAACGTGGCGACCGTGGCGGACACCGGCAGCGGCTATCAGCTCGAGACCGTCACGGGGTTCCGCACCTGGTTCGAGGTGTCCCCGCACAGCCGGGTACATGTGGGCGACCTCTCCGAGACCGGCGTGGCCGACCTGGACCAGGCGGACGACGCCGCGGACTTCCACGAGTTCATGACCGGCTTCATGGACGAGCTCGACGGCCTCTACGCCGATTTGGACATGCGCGAGAAGGCCTGGTAGAGTACTTTCTCGTTGCACGGAGCGGCACCGATCAAAAACCGGTCCGGAGCGGCACCTGCGCCTCTAGCTCAATTGGCAGAGCATCAGACTCTTAATCTGCAGGTTCCGGGTTCAAGTCCCGGGGGGCGCACCACGGAGGAAGGCCCGTCACCACGCGGTGGCGGGCCTTTCGCGTGCCCGGGCCCGAGGCCGGCAGCGCGGCTCGACGGCCGCGGCGTGGAGGCGATCGCCCCGGGTTCCTGTGAGAAATGTCTCAGCCCCGGAGGATGTGCCAGAGTGGAGCCCATGAACACCGCTGAGACCACCCGACTCGAGGTGGGCGACACCGCCCCCGCCTTCACCCTGCAGGACCAGGACGGCCGCCCCGTCTCCCTGCGCGACCACGCCGGCAAGAACGTGATCGTCTACTTCTACCCGGCGGCCTCCACCCCGGGCTGCACCAAGCAGGCCTGCGACTTCCGCGACTCCCTGGCGTCCCTCAAGGCCGCCGGCTACGTGGTGCTGGGCATCTCCCCGGACCCGATCGGCAAGATCATCCGCTTCGCCCAGAAGGAGCAGCTCACCTTCCCGCTGCTCTCCGACGAGGACCACGCCGTGGCCGAGGCCTACGGCGCCTGGGGCGAGAAGAAGAACTACGGCAGGACCTACGAGGGCCTGATCCGCTCGACGATCGTGGTGGACCCGGCCGGCAAGGTCTCCCTCGCCCAGTACAACGTCAAGGCCACCGGCCACGTGGAGCGCCTGCGCAAGGCCCTCGGCCTGGACTGATCCGCGCCGGCGCGGGCGATAGACTGGGCGACCTGACGGGAGCGTCCGGCGCGGCCCGTCCACGCGGGCGTGGCGGAACTGGCAGACGCGCTGGATTTAGGTTCCAGTGTCCTAGGACATGGGGGTTCGAGTCCCCCCGCCCGCACTCGTCCCGACGACGGCCCCGTCCGTCCGGACGTCGGCCCGCCTGCGACCGTCCCGGCTCGGACGGAGTTGACCTGCGCCCGCGCCGGGGCACCACACCGAACGACACCGAGGGGAGGGCGGCCATGGAGATGTCCCGCCGTGCCGCACTGAGCCTGGGCCTGTCTGGCCTGACCCTCGCCGCCGCGGGCTGCACCGAGGACCTGCGCCGCCCCGCCCGGCCGACG
>NZ_JBNFOB010000212.1:0-3983 GCF_057364565.1 Micrococcus sp. LASM2_SD2
AGCCCGCGACGACGGCCGGCCGGCCCGTCCCCGACGCCGCCTCCTCGGCGACCGGTCCCCTCCCCTGCTCGGCGCGCGGCTGCTCGGCTGAGGCCGCCTACGGACTGCGCTGGAACAACCCGCGCATCCACACTCCGCAGCGGCGCAAGACCTGGCTCGCGTGCCCGGAGCACCGAGAGCACCTGTCCGCCTTCCTGTCCGACCGCGGGTTCCTGAAGGAGATCGTGGACGTGGCCGACCTGCCCCGCCTGGACGGACAGACCACGGGCACCCGGACCGCCGGTCGCCCGCAGCCGACTTCCCGAGGAGGGGACGCCGAGTGAAGACCGCCGGCACCACCGCGCCGACCCGCCCGCACCCCGCCGCACGCGAGGAGGACGCCGAGCAGGGCAGCAGGGGCAGGCTCGACTTCTCTTTCCTGTTCACCGCGCCCTGGATCTTCGGCTTCGTGGTCTGCATCCTCTTCGCCTTCGCCTGCCACCACCTGGCCCAGTGGCAGATCGACCGCCGCCTCCAGGTGATGGAGCAGATCAACCGGGTGCTCGAGAACTACGACGACGCCCCGGTCCCCTTCGCCGAGGCCCCCGTGGCGGACTTCACCGCCGAGGACGAGTGGACCCCGGTCACGCTCTCCGGCGAGTACCTCGTGGAGGACACCCTGGTGGTCCGCAACCGGCCGCGGGCGGGCCGGCCCGGCTACGAGGTGCTGGTGCCGTTCCGCACCCAGGAGGGGGCCGTCGTCGTGGTGGACCGCGGCTGGCTCCCGATCGGCGACTCCCCCGGACGTCCGGACCGGATCCCCGCCCCCGTCGAGGGTCAACAGGAGGTCGAGGTGCGCCTGCGCCCCGGCGAGCCGACCCTGGACCGGGACGCGCCCGAGGGCCAGGTGGCTTCCATCGACCTGCCGGAGATCGGACGGGTGACGGGACTCGACGTGGCGGAGCGGACCTTCGGCGAGATGGTCTCCGAGTCCGAGGACCCGGGCGAACGCCCGCAGAAGCTCGTGCAGCCCACCCTGGACGAGGGCCCGCACCTGTCCTACGCCCTGCAGTGGTACCTGTTCGCCCTCATGGGCTTCGGTGTCTGGGGCTACATGGCCTACACGCGCGCCCGCAACGACCGGGACGACCTCGAGGACGCCGCCGAGGCCGGCGAGGACGAGATCCTCCCCGCCGCCCACCATCCCCGCCGCCGGCGCGTCACGCGCCGCCGCCCGGGCAAGGTCACGGACGAGGAGGCCGAGGACGCCCTGTTCGACTGACGGGACGTCAGGCGTCAGGCCAGGGTGATCAGGTCCCGGTACTCGTCGTTCCAGAGGTCCTCCACGGCGTCCGGCAGCAGCACGACGCGCTCGGGGTCCAGCGCCTCCACTGCGCCCTCGTCATGGGTCACCAGGACGATCGCGCCCTCGTAGGTGCGCAGCGCGTTGAGGATCTCCTCCCGGGAGGCCGGGTCCAGGTTGTTCGTCGGCTCGTCCAGCAGCAGCACGTTCGCCGAGGACGCGACCAGCGTGGCCAGGGCCAGGCGGGTCTTCTCGCCGCCGGAGAGCACGCTGGCCGGCTTGTCCACGTCGTCGCCCTGGAACAGGAAGGACCCGAGCAGGGTGCGGGCCTGCGTGTCCCCCAGCTGCGGGGCGGCGTGGCGCATGTTGTCCAGCACGGAGGCGGACTGGTCCAGCGTGTCGTGCTCCTGGGCGAAATAGCCGAGCTTCAGGCCGTGCCCGTCCACCACGCGGCCGGAGTCCGGCTCCTCCACCCCGGCCAGCAGCCGCAGCAGCGTGGTCTTGCCGGCGCCGTTGAAGCCGAGGATCACCACCCGGGAACCCCGGTCGATGGCCAGGTCCACCCCGGTGAAGATCTCCAGCGAGCCGTAGGACTTGGACAGGCCCTCCGCGGTGAGCGGCGTCCTGCCGCACGCCTGCGGGGTCGGGAAGCGGATGGCCGCCACCTTGTCCTGGGCGCGCTCGCCCTCCACGCCGCGCATCAGCCGCTCGGCGCGTTTGATCATCTGCTGGGCGGCCACGGCCTTGGTGGCCTTCGCGCGCATCTTCTCGGCCTGGGCCATGAGGGCGGAGGCCTTCTTCTCCGCGTTGGCGAACTCGCGGCGGCGGCGCGCCTCGTCCTGCTGCCGCTGCGCCTGGTAGTTCTTCCACGTCATGTTGTAGACGTCCATCGTCTGGCGGTTCGCGTCCAGGTACAGGACCTTGTTGACGGTCATCTCCATCAGCTCCACGTCGTGGCTGATCATCAGCAGCCCGCCGTCGTAGGTCTTCAGGTAGTCCCGCAGCCACACGATCGAGTCGTGGTCCAGGTGGTTGGTGGGCTCGTCCAGCAGCATGGTGTCCGCGTCGGAGAAGAGGATGCGGGCCAGCTCCACGCGCCGGCGCTGGCCGCCGGAGAGGGTGTGCAGCGGCTGGTCCAGCACCCGGTCCGGCAGCCCCAGGTTGGAGGTGATCCGGGCGGCCTCGGACTCGGCCGCGTAGCCGCCGCGCGCGGAGAACTCGGCCTCGAGACGGGAGTACCGGGACATGGCACGGTCCCGTTCGGCGTCCGAGGCGGCGGCCATCTCGTGCTCGGCCTCGCGCATGCGGCGCAGGGTCTGGTCCAGCTCGCGGGCGGAGAGGATCCGGTCCCGGCCGGACTGGTCCATGTCGTCGACCTTCGGGTCCTGCGGCAGGTAGCCGATGCGCCCCGAGCGCGTCACGGTGCCGGCGGTCGGCTCGCCCCGGCCGGCGAGCACCTTCGTCAGGGTGGTCTTGCCGGCGCCGTTGCGGCCCACCAGCCCGACCTTGTCCCCCTTCGCCACCCGGAAGGTGACCTCGTCCATCAGCAGGCGGGCGCCGACGCGGAGCTCCAGGTCAGTCACAGTGAGCATGGGGTGGGGACACTCTTCTCTTCTCGAGGGCAGATCACGGGCCGGGCCAGTCTAGTGCGTCTACACTCACGGCATGAGCTTCAACGACAACGTCCAGCTGGACCCGGGACGCGCCCGAGACAGCCGCGGACGTTCCGGCGGCGGCGTGGGCGGCCGCGGCATCGCCCTCGGCGGCGGCGCAGGCCTGATCGCCATGCTGATCGCCGTGTTCGCCCCCGGCTTCGCCGAGCAGATCGGCATCAACCCTGACGGCACCGTCGGCGGCGGCTCCTACCAGGAGCGTGAGGTCGGCGAGGGCCAGAACGGCGGGCAGACGCAGCAGATCGACTCGTGCCGCACCGGTGCGGACGCCAACGAGCGCTCCGACTGCCGCGTGCTGGCCACCACGATCGCCGCGGACACCTTCTGGGAGGAGCACCTCTCCCAGTACCGGGACGTCTCCTTCCGGGAACCCGGGGTCGAGCTGTTCTCTGGCGGCGTGAACACCGCCTGCGGCTCGGCCTCCTCCGCGATGGGCCCCTTCTACTGCCCGGGTGACGAGTCCATGTACTTCGACTCCGAGTTCTTCTACTCCCTGGAGTCCGACTTCGGCGCCGAGGGCGGCCCGCTGGCCGAGCAGTACATCGTGGCCCACGAGTACGCCCACCACGTCCAGCAGGTCATCGGCTGGCTGCGCTACTCCCAGGACGGGAAGACCGGCCCGGACTCGGGCATCGTCCGCGTCGAGCTGCAGGCCGACTGCATGGCCGGCATGTGGGCCGGCTCCGCCGCGCACACCGTGGACCCGGAGTCCGGCGAGACCTTCCTCAAGCCCATCTCGGACGAGCAGCTGCGCCAGGCCCTGGACGCCGCCGCCTCCGTCGGCGACGACCGCATCCAGGAGGCCTCCACCGGCCAGGTCCGCCCCGAGGCCTTCACCCACGGCACCTCGGAGCAGCGCCAGCGCTGGTTCAAGCGCGGCTACGAGTCCGGGCAGAACGACCCGGACATCAACCAGTGCGACACCCTGTCCACACCGACGTCGACTTCGTCGTCCGCCACGCCGGCATCTCCAAGGTGCGCGGCTCCTTCGGCGAGGTCTCCGGAGAGCTCACCCTCGCCGAGGACTT
>NZ_JBNFOB010000213.1:0-3973 GCF_057364565.1 Micrococcus sp. LASM2_SD2
GTGGCGATCTCGGCCGGCGGGCGCGGGGTGTCCACGGCGGTGTAGGCGATGCCGTGGCCGCCGCCGAGGTCCAGTTCGGCCAGCTGAACGCCGTGCGCGTCCCGCACCTCGGCCAGGAACGCGAGCACGCGGCGGGCGGCGAGGGCGAAGCCGTCGGCCTCGAAGATCTGGGAGCCGATGTGGCAGTGCACGCCGAGCAGGTCCACGGAGTCGGACTGCAGGGCGAGGTCCACGGCCACGGACGCCGGCGAGCGGCCGGCGACGTTGCCGTCGTCGTCCCCCGTGGACGGGGCCAGGGAGAGGCCGAACTTCTGGTCCTCGTGCGCGGTGGCGATGAACTCGTGGGTGTGGGCGTGCACGCCCGGAGTCAGGCGGAGCATCACCGGCGCCGTCAGCGAATGCTGGGCGGCGAGCTCGGCCAGGTGCCGCAGCTCGTCCACGGAGTCCACGATGATCCGCCCCACGCCCTGGGTGAGCGCGTCCAGCATCTCGGCGTCCGACTTGTTGTTCCCGTGCAGGCCGATGTGCGCCGGGTCCACGCCGGCACGCAGGGCGATGGCGAGCTCGCCGCCGGAGGCGGTGTCCACGCGCAGGCCCTCCTCGGCGGCCCAGCGGGCGGTGGACAGGGTGAGGAAGGACTTGCCGGCGAAGTAGACGTCCGCTCCCCCGCACAGGTCGGCGAAGGCGGCGTCGAAGCCGGCCTTGAAGGCGCGGGCGCGGGCGCGGAAGTCGTCCTCGTCCACCACGAGCAGCGGGGTGCCGAAGGTCTCGGCGAGCTCGGCGGCGGTGTTGCCCTGCACGGTGAGCTGTCCGGCGGCGTCACGGTCCACGCCGGCGGCCCACAGCGGCGCCGTCAGCGCGTTCACGTCCCCGGGGCGGGCAGCCAGTCCGGGGCCAGGGCAGAGACGCCCGCAGCCGGGCGCGGGGCGGGGTCCTTCCCGACGACGGCGCCTCCGGTGGTGTTCTCGGGCTCACTCACAGCGGGCCTCCTCACATCTTGGCCGGGGCGGAGACGCCGAGCAGGTCCAGGCCGTTGCGGAGGACCTGGGCGGTGGCGTCGTTGAGCCACAGGCGGGTGCGGTTGACGTCCTGCACGGCGCCGCGGGTGCCGTCCTGCTCGGGGGCGGGGACGATGCGGCATGCGGCGTACCAGGAGTGGTAGGCGCCGGCGACCACCTCGAGGTGGCGGGCGATGCGGTGCGGCTCGCGCAGGCGGGCGGCCATGCCCACCACGGACGGGAACTCGGCCAGTTGGGCGAGCAGCTCGCCCTCGGTCGGGTGCGTCAGCAGGGAGGCGTCGAACGCGGAGCGGTCCACGTCGTGTGCGGCGGCGGTGTCGGCGGCGTTGCAGGCGCGGGCGTGGGCGTACTGCACGTAGAACACCGGGTTGTCGTTGGTGGCCGAGCGCAGCAGCTCCGGGTCGATGGTGATCGGCGAGTCGGCCGGGTAGCGGGCCAGGTCGTAGCGCAGCGCGTCGCGGCCGAGCCACTCCACGAGGTCCTTGAGCTCGATGATGTTGCCGGCGCGCTTGGAGAGCTTGGCGCCGTTGACGGAGATCAGCTGGCCGATGAGGATCTCGATGTTCTGCTGCGGGTCGTCCCCGGCGGCGGCCGCGATGGCCCTGAGCCGGCCCACGTAGCCGTGGTGGTCCGCACCGAGCAGGTAGACCTTCTCGGTGAAGCCGCGGTCCCGCTTGTCCAGGTAGTAGGCCGCGTCCGCGGCGAAGTAGGTGGGCTCGCCGTTGGCGCGGATCAGGACGCGGTCCTTGTCGTCGCCGAAGGCGGTGGTCTTGAGCCAGACGGCGCCCTCGCGGTCCTCCACGTGTCCCTGCTCGCGCAGGCGCTCCACGGCCTGCTGGATGGCGCCGGTGTCGTGCAGGCGGCGCTCGGAGGTGAACACGTCGAAGTGCACGTCGAAGGCGGTGAGGGTGTCCTTGATGTCCTGCATCTGCAGCGCGTAGGCGGCCTCGCGGACCACCGGGCGGGCGGCCTCGTCCGTGAGCTCGCGGACCTCCGGGTGGTCCTTGGCCACCTGGTCGGCGAGGTCCTGCACGTACTGGCCGGGGTAGCCGCCCTCCGGGACCTCGCGCCCGTGCAGGCGGGAGAGCACGGAGTCGGCGAAGACGTTCATCTGGTTGCCGGCGTCGTTGACGTAGTACTCGGCGGTGACGTCCGCACCCGAGGCGCGCAGCAGGCGGGTGATGGCGTCGCCCAGGGCGGCCCAACGGGTGTGGCCGATGTGCAGCGGGCCGGTGGGGTTCGCGGACACGAACTCCATGTTCACCACGTGGCCGGCCAGGGCGTCGTTGTGGCCGTAGGTGTCCCCGGCCTCCACGATCTGGCGGGCGAGCTGCCCGGCGGCGGCGGCGTCCAGGGTGATGTTGAGGAAGCCGGGGCCGGCGACGTCCACCTTCGCGACGCCCTCCTGGGCGCCGACACGCTCGGCGAGGACGGCGGCGAACTCGCGCGGGTGCATGCCGGCCTTCTTGGCGAACTGCATGGCCACGTTGGTGGCCCAGTCTCCGTGCTCGCGGCTGCGGGGACGCTCGACGCGGACGCGCTCCGGGGAGAGCTCGTCGCGGAGGGTCTCCGGCAGGGCGCCGTCCTCGACGGCGGCCAGCAGCTGGGCATGGATGAGAGAGGCGAGTTCTTCAGGCTTCACGGGGCCAAGTCTAGGGGCGGGGCGCGGTACGCGTCGTCCTGTGGCACGGGGGTCCGGCTGGTGGCACCGGCCACTCGAGTCAGCCAGGTTCCTGCGCACCCTGGACGGCCGGCGGATGACGTCCTGCACGCCGGGCTTCGACATGCGAACATGAGGAAGATGAGCGACCGCCCCACGAGCTCTTCTGACTCGCCCGGTTCCGACTTCGTACCGGCACCGAACCAGGGTGACGAGCCAGAGGTGTACGAGATCGAGAACGCGGCGATCGACCATGAAGGCACCTTGTGGTCCGCCCTTCACGAGGCAGCCCCGTGGAAGGACAGGACGCTGTTGGACCTGGGAGCAGGCACCGGCTTCTGGCTGCCGCGGTACACCGCTGCCGAAGTGACGTTTGCGGTGGAACCGGATGCACGCCTCTTGGAGGCAGCCCGAGCCCGCCCCGGTAGCGCCCAGGTGCTGCAGGGCTCTGCGGAGCACATCCCCTTGCCTGACGACAGCGTCGACGTCGTCCACGCACGATTCGCCTACTTCTTCCCCCACCCGCGCTGGGATGTGCGTCCCGGTCTTGCTGAAGTGGCCAGGGTGCTGCGACCCGACGGCGCGCTGGTGGTGATCGACAACGACACCGAGCGGGGACAGTTCGCGGAGCTGCTGCGGGCCAGCGCCCCCAGTGCAGAGCAGGGGAACGACACCTATGCCCGGCGGTGGTGGCACGAGGCCGGTGCCACGACCCACGAGGTGATGAGTTCCTGGACCTTCGCCTCCCGCGCCGACCTCGAGGCCGTCCTACGCCTCGAGTTCCCCCAGGCCTTGGCAGAGGGCTGGCTCGCCGCGCACCCGACGGCCACGTCGTTGACCTACGGTTACCTGCTGCACGTCTGGCACCCGACGTCCGCAGTCCCTGCTCGATGACGCGTCACGCCGTGGCTCAGCGGCCGTCGCGCCGCCACGCCTCCAGTCCCCCGGCGAGCGTGTGCAGCGTCGCGGCGAGCTCGGGCCTCGCGGCGGCGACCGCCTCCCGTGCCCGTGCAGAGCGGACGCCGGCGGCGCACCAGAGCAGCACCGGTCTCGGCGCCGTCGAGGCCGAGCCGGTCCGGGGCATCGAGCACCTCCGTCAGCGGCAGTGCCGGTCAGTGCCGCCGCGGCGTCTCCGATCCGGTCCACCCGGCGCTCCCATCCCTCGCGCACGTCCACGAGCGTCAGGCCTGCGCGGGCCTCCGGATCCGCGAGCAGGGCGGCGAGCGCCGCGGGGGCCAGCTCGCCCGGGGTCTCCCCGGCAGCAGGTGCCTCGGCGCCGTCGGTCTCGGCCGGC
>NZ_JBNFOB010000214.1:0-3942 GCF_057364565.1 Micrococcus sp. LASM2_SD2
AGCTCCGCCGCCGCACGCTCCGCCTCGGCCGCCGCCAGCTCAGCCTCCTCGGCAGCCATGGATGCCGGCCTCGAGCTCGTGCAGCATCTCCTCGGCCTCGGCCACCATCGCCTCGTCACGGCGGCCCACGCCGCGCACGAGCCACTGGGCGAGCGCGAACTCTGCGGCCAGGGCGGCACGGCGCATGAGGTGCTCGTCGCCGTCGTCGGTGGCCCCGGCGGCCGCGCGCCGTGCCCGATAGGCCACGAGCACCCGGTCGGCGAAGTCCGGGTCCTCGACTGCGGCCAGCCAGGCGAAGTCCACGGCCGGGTCGCCGACGTGCAGGTCGGTCCAGCCGGTCACGCCGACCACGCGGCCGCGCTCGATCAGCAGGTTCTCCTCGTGCAGGTCTCCATGCACCGGGACCGGTTCGAAGCGCCAGAGCTCCGGCTCCTCCAGGGCGGTCTCCCAGCGACGCAGCAGGGCCGCCGGGATGCGTCCGGTCGTCGCGGCCTGGTCCAGCTCGTTGAGCCGGCGGGTGCGCACCTGCTCCGCGGTGTACACCGGCAGGTCGGCGAGGGCGACCACCTGGTCAGGAAGCGTGTGGATCGACGCCATCGCGCGGGCGACGTCCGCCACCGCCGTCTCGCCGGCCTCCACGAGGTCCTCGAGCGGGTGCACGGTGCCGGGCATGTCCTGGTAGACGAAGGTCCGCAGCCCGTCCAGACGGACGGCGCCGGCCACCGACGGGGTGCGGAACGGCAGGTTCGCGCGCACGGCCGGGGTGAACCCGGCCAGCACCTGGAGCTCGGTCTCCAGTCGCATCGCCGCCTCGGCGGTGTGCGGGGAGCGGACCCGCCAGCGCTCGCCCCGCGCCGCCAGCACCACGGCCGAGGAGAAGTCGGCGGGGTCGTCCGGGCTGGCCACCACGCCGGTCGGGGACAGACCGGGGACGGCGGCGGCGGCAAGGGCGGCGAGGTGCATGGGCTGACGGTTCACGGCACCAATCCTAGGTCCGGCGATGCCCGTGGGCCGGGGGCGACACCGGGGCCGGTGTGGCGCTCCGGAGGCTCCCAGCCGCCGTTGATACGGTGGAGCGCCCGCCCGTGCGGGCCCGCCGACGCCGACCGTGCCCGAAGGAGTCTGGAACACCCGTGAGCTCGCCCGATGAGATCCTCCGCGGCCTGGACGCCGAGCAGCGCCAGGCCGCGACCGCGCTCCACGGGCCGGTCTGCATCCTCGCCGGGGCGGGCACCGGCAAGACCCGTGCGATCACGCACCGGATCGCCTACGGGGTGGCCTCCGGCGTCTACGACCCGCAGCGCACGCTGGCCCTGACCTTCACCGCGCGTGCCGCCGCGGAGATGCGCAGCCGACTGCGGGACCTCGGCGCCCACGGGGTCCAGGCCCGGACGTTCCACGCGGCCGCCCTGCGGCAGCTGCGCTACTTCTGGCCGCACGCCGTGGGCGGCTCCATGCCGAACATCATGGAGAACAAGGTCCGTCTGCTGACCCAGGTGGCCCAGGGCATGCGGATGAGCGTGGACCGTGCCGCCCTGCGCGACCTCGCCTCCGAGATCGAGTGGGCCAAGGTGTCCCTGCATGCTCCGGAGGCCTACGCGGAGGCCGCGGCCGCACGGGACATGCCCGCGGGCTGGACCCCGGTCACCGTGGCACGCCTCTACGCCGGCTACGAGGAGCTCAAGACCGCGCAGCAGACCATCGACTTCGAGGACGTCCTGCTCATCCTCGTGGCGATCCTCGAGTCCGAGGAGCGCATCGCGGCCACCGTCCGCGAGCAGTACCGCGTGTTCGTGGTGGACGAGTACCAGGACGTCTCCCCGCTGCAGCACCGGCTCCTGGACCTGTGGCTGGGAGAGCGGGACGACCTCTGCGTGGTCGGCGACGCGTCCCAGACCATCTACTCCTTCACCGGTGCGACCTCCGCCTTCCTCACGGGATTCCGGGAGCGCTACCCGCACGCCACCCAGGTCAAGCTGGTCCGGGACTACCGGTCGAGCCCCCAGGTCGTGGAGGCCGCCAACCGGCTCCTGTCCGACCGCACGCGCGCCGGTGCCCGGGACCGCACGCTGCCGCCGTGGCCGGAGCCGCTCCAGCTGATGTCCCAGCGCGAGTCCGGTCCGCAGGTGGTGTTCGCCGAGTGCGACGACGACGCCGCTGAGGCCGGCTGGGTGGCCGAGCAGGCGAAGCGGCTCATCGCTGACGGGGTGCCGGCCTCGGAGATCGCGGTGCTGTTCCGCACCAACGGTCAGTCCGAGGCGTTCGAGACCGCCCTGACCACGGCCGGCATCGGGTACCTGCTCCGCGGAGGGGAGCGCTTCTTCTCCCGCGCCGAGGTCCGCGACGGCGTCCTGCAGCTGCGCGCCGCCGCCCGTGCGGCCCAGGACCTCACCGGTGCCGATGTCATCCAGCGCGTCAAGGACGTGCTGTCCTCCCTGGGGTACTCGGACGAGCCGCCGGCGGGCTCCGGGGCCCACCGGGAACGCTGGGAGTCCCTGCGCGCCCTGGTGCACCTGGCCGAGCAGCTGGCGGACGCCCGCGGGGCGGAGTTCACGCTCACCGAGCTCGTCGCGGAGCTGGACGAGCGAGCCGAGCACCAGCACGCGCCGGCGGTGCAGGGTGTGACCCTGGCCTCCCTGCACTCGGCGAAGGGCCTCGAATGGGACGCCGTCTTCCTGGTCGGCCTGTCCGAGGGCCTGATGCCGATCTCCTTCGCGGACACCCCGGCGGAGGTGGACGAGGAGCGCCGCCTGCTCTACGTGGGCATCACGCGTGCCCGCAGGCACCTGTCGCTGACCTGGACCCTGTCCCGCGGCGGCGGCCGCTCCACGCGCCGTCCGTCCCGCTTCCTCACCGCGATCGACTCGACCCTCGGCGGCACCCGCCGTGCCGGTGCGGGGTCCTCGGCCGCCCCCACACCCTCCCGGCGGCGCGGCAAGGCCCCCGCCACCTGCCGCACCTGCGGCGAGGTCCTGGACACCGGAGCCGAGCGCAAGATCGGCCGCTGCGTGGACTGCCCGGCCACCTATGACGAGTCCGTCCTGGACACGCTCAAGGACTGGCGCACCGCGAAGGCGAAGGACATCCGCAAGCCCCCGTTCGTGGTGTTCACGGACGCCACGCTCATCGCGATTGCCGAGACCATGCCCCGCACTCCGGCCGAGCTGATCAGGATCTCCGGGGTGGGGCGGACCAAGCTGGAGTCCTACGGCCGGGAGGTCATCGAGCTGCTGCACGGCACCGACGTCGCCTGAGCTCCCGGAGGTCGCCGGACCGGACGGCGTCCCGCCGCACCCGCCGCCCCGTCGTCCTGCACCGTCATCCTCCGCAGGCGCACCCGGGCCACGGCGCCAACGTCTCCACAGCGACCTCCGTGGGTGCCTCCGCCACCCGCCACGCGGTCCCGGGCACCGGTCCCCGGCGCAGCGTCTCCAACACCGTCCCCGCGGTGCGGTGGGCCCGCGCCACCGTCTCCCGGCCCGCTTCCGCCCTGCGCAGCGCCGCGGTCCGTGCGGCACGCAGCGGGTCCTCCTGCTCGGCCCACCGCTCCCAGCAGAGCGGGCATCCGGGTGTGTCCGGCGCACTCCAGGGCCCGACGAGGGTGTCCTCGTCCCGCAGAACCACCGGCAGCACGGGATGCCGCGCCGTCTGGGCCCGTGCCAGCCGGTCCACGTCCCAGGCCCCCTCGGTCACCAGCACGGTGACCGTTCCATACCAGCGTCGCCGGGCCTGCGGGCAGGGGGCGGCGGTCACGCCTCGTTCGCCGAGCCGTTGGGCGAGCGCGCCAGCGGCCGCGGCCGGCCGACGTCCGCGGTGACCAACCGTGCCCGAGCTGGCCGGGAACCACCGGTCGTCCGTCCGTCAGGCCGATCCGGGCGACCCCGGCGGCGGCGAGCAGGTCGGCCACGGCCGCACCCGTGGGCCCCAGGCCGTCCACATGGA
>NZ_JBNFOB010000215.1:0-3929 GCF_057364565.1 Micrococcus sp. LASM2_SD2
GCCGGACCGCCTGCGGCGACCGGCCGTCGTCGCTGCCGGGGGCGAGGGGGGAGGGGGACCTCGCTCAGGCCGGGGAGCCGTGCTCCACCTTCTGGCCCAGGCCGACCACCGGGACGCCGGCGGCGGCCCAGACCTCCCGGTCCAGGACATTGCGGCCGTCGATCAGGCGCGGGGTGGCCATGCACTCGGCCACGCGAGCCGGGTCCAACTCCCGGAACTCGCGCCACTCGGTGAGCAGGATCGCCAGGTCCGCGTCCCGTAGGGCCTCCTCCACGGAGCCCACGTAGTCCAGGCGCGGGAAGCGGGCGGCGGCGTTGGCGTTGGCCTCCGGGTCGTAGACGGAGGTGTCCGCGCCGAGCGTGTAGAGGCGGTTGGCCACGTCCAGGGCGGGGGAGTCGCGGACGTCGTCCGAGTCGGGCTTGAAGGCGACGCCGAGGATGGCGATGCGGGCGCCCTGCAGGGCCTGGACCGGGGCGGCACGCCGGTTCCCGGCGTCCGCGGCGAGCACGTCCACGGCCAGGTCCACCACGCGCTCGCGGCGGCGCAGGTTGATGGCGTCCATCTCGGACAGGAAGCGCATGGTGCTGGTCAGGCCGAGCTCGGCCACGCGGGCCTGCAGGGCGCGGATGTCCTTCGGCAGGCAGCCGCCGCCGAAGCCCACGCCGGCGTTGAGGAAGCGGCGGCCGATGCGGGCGTCGTGGCCGATGGCGTCCGCGAGGGTGCGGATGTCCCCGCCGACCGCCTCGGTGACCTCGGAGAAGGCGTTGATGAAGCTGATCTTGGTGGCCAGGAACGCGTTCGCGGCCACCTTCACCAGCTCGGCGGTGGGGAAGTCGGTGCAGATCCAGGGGGTGCCGGAGGCCAGGGGCGTGGCGTAGACCTCGCGCAGCACCTGCTCGGCGTGCTCGGAGGCCACGCCCACCACGAGCCGGTCCGGGGTCAGGGTGTCCTTGACGGCGAAGCCCTCGCGCAGGAACTCCGGGTTCCAGGCCAGCTCCACGGCGCCCGGCAGGCCGTTCGCCTCGCGCAGCTCGGCCAGCAGGCCGGCCAGCCGGTCCGCGGTGCCGACCGGGACGGTGGACTTGCCCACGATCAGGGCGTCCTTTGTGATCGACTCGGCCAGCGACGTGAGGGCGGCGTCCACGTAGCGCATGTCCGCGGCCTGCTCGCCGCTGCGCTGCGGGGTGCCGACACCGATGAAGTGGACGTCCGCCCACCCGCCGACCTCGGCGTAGTCCGTGGTGAAGCGCAGGCGTCCGGACTGCACGTGCTCGACGATGAGCTCCGGCAGGCCGGGCTCGTGGAAGGGGACCTCGCCCCGGGCCAACCGCTCGATCTTGGCGGGGTCGACGTCCACGCCGACCACCTCGAAGCCGAGCTCCGCCATGCACGCGGCGTGCGTGGCTCCCAGGTAGCCGGTGCCGATCACGGAGATGCGCACGATGCCTCCGCCTTCCTCTGCCGTCTGCGGCAGGTCCACTGATCCTGAAGTCGTCCTGCCCGGGGCGTCCCGGGCTGGAAGACACGCTAGGAACACCGGATGAGAGGACGGTGATGACAGGTGGCGCACGGGGCAACGCCGCCTGAACACTGGGAGACGGGCGGGCGTCGTGCCGCGTCGCCGTGTACAGGGAACGTGCGGTCTCGGGTACTACCATGAGGGGCGTCCGGGCGCACCGCGCCCGGTCCCGGCCGCGCCCGGAGCATCCGGAGCAGCCGTGCCACCGTCCCCTCCCCCTCCATGGAGTCCCATGCGCACCCTCGAGCCCGGCCGTCCCTATCCCCTCGGCGCCACCCCGGACGAGGACGGCACCAACTTCGCGCTCGCCGTCGGCCATGAGGCCGAGCGCGTCGAGCTGTGCCTGGTGCACGAGGACGGCACGGAGGAGCGCCTCGAGCTCACCCACCGGCACGACACCACCTGGCACGCGTTCGTCCCGGGCATTGGCCACGGTCAGCGCTACGGCTACCGCGTGCACGGGCCCTGGGCTCCGGACCAGGGCCACTGGTTCAACCCGCACAAGCTGCTCGTGGACCCCTACGCGCTCGCCCTGGACGGCGAGCACCGCTGGGGCCAGGAGCAGTTCGCCTACGTGTTCGGGGACGAGGCCGTCATGGACACCACGGACGGGCTCGGCGCCGTCATGCTCGGCGTGGTGGTGGCCGACGACTTCGACTGGGGCGAGGACGTGCACCCGGAGGTCGAGCTCTCGGACACCGTGGTGTACGAGACCCACGTCAAGGGCATGACCGCGCTGCACCCGGACCTGCCGGAACAGCTGCGCGGCACCTACGCCGGCATGGCGCATCCGGCGGTGATCGAGCACCTCCGGCGGCTCGGCGTGACCGCCGTGGAGCTGATGCCGGTGCACCAGTTCGTGGACGACTCCACGCTCCAGGACAAGGGCCTGTCCAACTACTGGGGCTACAACACCCTCGGGTACTTCGCCCCGCACCGCGCCTACGCGGCCTCGGAGGATCTCGGCGGCCAGGTCCGGGAGTTCAAGCAGATGGTCAAGGACCTGCACGCCGCGGGCCTCGAGGTCATCCTGGACGTGGTGTACAACCACACCGCCGAGGGCAACCACATGGGTCCCACGCTGTCCTTCCGCGGCATCGACAACCCGGGCTACTACCACCTCGTGGAGGGCGACGAGCAGCACTACATGGACTACACGGGCACCGGGAACTCGGTGGACCTGTCCTCCCCGAAGGCCCTGCAGCTGGTGATGGACTCGCTGCGGTACTGGGTCACCGAGATGCACGTGGACGGCTTCCGGTTCGACCTGGCCACCACGCTCACGCGCGTGGAGGGCGAGCAGGGCCCGGACATGCTCTCTCGGTTCTTCGACGTGGTCCGGCAGGACCCGGTGCTGCGCACGGTGAAGCTGATCGCCGAGCCGTGGGACGTGGGCTGGGGCGGCTACCAGGTGGGCAACTTCCCGGGCATCTGGTCCGAATGGAACGGCATGTACCGGGACACCGTGCGCGACTTCTGGCGCGGCGAGCCCGGCACGCTGTCCGAGTTCGCCACCCGGCTGACCGGCTCGGCCGACCTCTACGAGGACGACGGGCGCAGCCCCGGCGCCTCCGTCAACTTCGTCACGGCCCACGACGGCTTCACGCTGCGGGACCTGGTGTCCTACAACGAGAAGCACAACGAGGCCAACGGCGAGGGCAACAACGACGGCGACTCGCACAACCGCTCGTGGAACTGCGGCGTGGAGGGAGAGACGGACGACGCGGAGGTCAACGCCCTGCGCGCCCGGCAGCAGCGCAACTTCCTGACCACCCTGTTCGTGTCCCAGGGGGTGCCGATGCTCTCGCACGGCGACGAGCTGGGCCGCACGCAGCGGGGCAACAACAACGTGTACTGCCAGGACTCCGAGCTGTCCTGGATCGACTGGTCGGCCGCGGACCAGGACCTCGTGGACTTCACCGCCGCCCTGATCCGCCTGCGCCGGGACCACACCGTGTTCCGGCGCCACCGTCACTTCGACGGCCGTCCGGCCGCCCGCGACGTCGAGGCGCCCCTGCCGGACATCGTGTGGCTGCAGCCGGACGCGGAGGCCAAGACGGAGGAGGACTGGGAGGAGGGCGCCCGCTCCATCGCGTTCTACCTCAACGGCCACGCCGTGCCGGAGGCGGACCAGGAGCCCGGGGTGGCGGAGAAGGACTTCTACATCCTGATGAACGCCTGGTGGGAGCCGGTGCCGTACACCCTGCCCGGGCCCACGTTCCCGGCCGAGTGGGAGGTGGTGGTGGACACCTCCGGCACCCTGGACCCGGAGGGCCACCGCGGCGGCTCCGAGCCCAGCCCGCACGTCCACGCGGGTCAGGTGCTGGACCTCCCCGCCCGGTCGACCGTGGTCCTGCGCCAGGTCTGAGCCGTGGGCGCGCTGGACCTGGACGGGGTGCGCCGGCACGCC
>NZ_JBNFOB010000216.1:0-3926 GCF_057364565.1 Micrococcus sp. LASM2_SD2
GGGCCGCCTGGCCGGGCCGCCGGCGGTGCCGCAGGCCCTGCGGAGGGCCCCGTGTTCAGACGCGGAACATGGCCGCGTTGGCCTGTTCGGCCTCCGAGTACTGGGCACCGGCCTGGTCCATGGCGCGGCGGATGCCGGCCAGGGACTCCTCGACCCGGGCCTGGGTGCCGCGCCACTCGGTGAGCACGGTCTGGAAGTTCGTGGACGCCTGGCCCCGCCAGGTGTCCTGCAGCTGGCGCAGGTTCGCCTCCATGGCGTTCACCTCGGCCTGGAGGCGGCCGATCGAGCCCTCCACGGCGGCGCTCTTGGCGAACAGGTCCTCGATGTCGATCTGGACGACGGTCATGTCGGTCTCCTTCGGTGGTCGTGTCCGGCGGCGGGATGCCGTCGTGCTGACCACGCTGACAGCACGCGGGGTCGCCGGCCGCGCGCGATCCGCGTCTGTGGACATCTCAGGCGTGTCGGTCGCCTGTGGAGGAGGGGTCGTCCCGATCGGGGGAGCCGCCGTCCGGCGAGCCGGCGGCGTCAGGGGAGCGGCCGTCGTCGTCCGCGGAGTCCTCGAGCCCCTCGTCCAGCTCGAAGTCGTCGTCCTCGTCGTCGAAGTCGTCCTCCACGGAGGACCACGGCAGGTGCACGGAGAACGTGGCGCCACCGCCCTCGGTCTCGCGCAGCCGCACGGTGCCGTCGTGCTGGGCCACGATCGCGGCGACGATCGCCAGGCCCAGACCGGTGCCGCCGGTCTCGCGGTGGCGGGAGCTGTCCGCCCGGTAGAAGCGTTCGAAGATGCGGTTCGCGTCCTCCTCGGACACGCCCTGGCCGTGGTCGCGGATCTCGATCACCGAGTCCCGGGCGCCCTTGGCCTGCCGGCCGGTCTCGTCCGTGGAGCCCGGCAGCACGTCCACGGTGCCGACCGCGATCTCGATCGGCGTGCCGGCAGGGGTGTATCGCAGTGCGTTGGTCATTAGGTTGACCACCACCTGGCGGATGCGCCCCTCATCCCCGTGCACCGTGGCGGAGCTCGCCCGCCCCCCGTCCAGACCGACCAGCGTCACCGTGCGGTCCGGGGCGTTGACCTTCGCGTCCAGCACGGCGTCCATGGCCAGCATCTGCAGGTCCAGGGGCTGCGGCTCCAGCGCCCGCTGCTCGTCCAGCCGGGCCAGCGTGAGCAGGTCCTCCACGAGCTGGTGCATGCGGGTCGCCTCGGACTCGATGCGGCCCATGGCGGCGCCCACGTCCTCCTCCTTGGTGATGCCGCCGTGGCGGTACAGCTCGGAGAAGCCGCGGATGGTCACCAGCGGGGTGCGCAGCTCATGGGAGGCGTCCTGGACGAACCGGCGCATCGTGGACTCGGACTGCTCCTTGTCCCGGAACGCGGACTCGATGTGCGCCAACATGGCGTTCAGGGAGCGGGAGAGCCGCCCCACCTCGGTGTCCGGCGGGGCGTTCTCCACACGCTGGGAGAGGTCTCCGGCCGCGATCATGGAGGCGGTCCGCTCCACCCGGTTCAGCGGGCGGAAGGCTCGCCGGACCGCCATGTTCGCGATGATCACCGCACCGGCGGTCGAGATCAGGCCGATCGTCACCACGAGCGTGGTCACGCGCTCCACGGAGTCCGAGACCGTCCGCAGCGGCAGCGCCACCGCCACGGTGCCCTCCCCGCTGCGCAGCCGGTAGAGACGCACTCGCCACCCGTTCGAGTTCTCGCTGCTGCCAGGGACCTCGAAGGCCTCCGAGCCGCGCAGGGCGACCTCGTGCGCCGACAGGCCCTCGAGCTGCGGGCCGTCCATGTCCGCGGCCACCGGGGTGCTCACCAGCTGGTTGCCCTCGTTGTCCCAGAGCTCACCGTAGAAGCGCAGGATCGAGTGCGGCGGCGTGTAGTAGCCCCCGGACTGTCCCACGGACGTCAGGTAGATCGAGACGTTGTCACGGTTGGACTGCAGGTCCTCGTCCAGCTGCCGCACGAGCTCGTTGCGGAAGAGCGTGGCCGTGAACACGGCGGTCACGGCCACGGTGAGCAGCATCAGCCCGGTGATGAGCACGACGAGCTTGCTGCGCAGCGACGAGTTCTGCCACGTGAAGCGCAGCGAGGTCACCGGGTGGAACCCGGGACCGGGGGCGGCCCGGTAGCCGGACACCGGTCAGCGCTTGTCCGCGGTGCGCAGCATGTAGCCCACACCGCGCTTGGTGTGGATCATGCGCTCGCGTTCGCCCACGTCGATCTTGCGGCGCAGGTAGGAGATGTAGGACTCCACGATCGAGGCGTCCCCGTTGAAGTCGTACTCCCACACGTGGTCCAGGATCTGGGCCTTCGAGAGCACGCGGTTCGGGTTCATCATCAGGTAGCGCAGCAGCTTGAACTCGGTGGGGGACAGGTCCACCACGTCGCCGCCGCGGCGCACCTCGTGCGCGTCGTCATCCAGCTCGAGGTCGTCCACGCGGAGCACGGCCGCGTCGTCCTCGGCTGGCGCGGTGCGGCGCAGCACGGCGCGGATGCGGGCGACCACCTCGTCCAGGGAGAACGGCTTCGTCACGTAGTCGTCGCCGCCGACGGTGAGGCCGGTGACCTTGTCCTCCGTGCCGTCACGGGCGGTGAGGAAGACCACGGGGAAGTGGCGGCCCGCGGCGCGCAGGCGGCGGGTGACGGTGAAGCCGTCCATGTCCGGGAGCATCACGTCCAGCACGGCCAGGTCCGGCTGGAACTCCTCGGCTGCGGCGAGGGCGTCGTGGCCGTTCTCGGCGGCCACGACGTCGAAGCCGGCGAACCGCAGGGAGGTGGAGAGCAGCTCGCGGATGTTCGGCTCATCGTCCACGACGAGGAGGCGGGCTTCGGGGTTCTTGTTCTGCATGCGTCCAGTGTGGGGCCGGAACCTGGAGGTTGTCTGCATGCGCTCTGCGGGTAGGCCGATGAGAGTCTCGGAGGCCCCCGGCGTGTGGTCGGACGCGTGGTCCGCGTCAGAGCCGGGAGCGTCGGATCGCGGCGAGGATCACGTAGAGCAGCAGCAGTGCGAAGCCGGTGGGCATGCCGAAGAGGGAGAGCGCGTAGAGGGCCGCGTGGCTCGGCACACCGGCGAAGTAGGCGGTCAGCAGCCACACCAGGGCGATCAGGGAGACCGCGGTCAGCAGCACGCCGACGACCAGCACGCCGGTGAGCAGCGGGGAGCCTGCCCGCGGGGCGGGCGTCCGGTGGGGATGCTGCTGCACAGAGGGGGAGGACATGCCTTCCATGGTAGGCCGACCGGGTATCCTGATCCGTCAGAGAAGACACGTCCCCTCGTCAACGGGAGCCCCCGTGGCAGGAACGGTCCCACCGATGCCGCGGCGCAGCGCCGCGCCGGTGCGCTGGACCCCGCCCGCTCCCGGCACGATGGCCACCGTGCACGCCGCCGATGCGGCGGTGCCGGGGCCGTAGCGGGACGCCGCCACGACTGAAGCAGGGAAGTGATCCGATGCCCACCGGACGCATCAAGTTCTACGACGCCGCCAAGGGATTCGGTTTCGCGCAGGCCGACTCCGGCGAGGAAGTCCACGTCCCCTCGTCCGCGCTGCCCGCCGGCACCACCGAGCTGCGCGCCGGCACGCGCGTGGAGTTCGGCATCGCCGAGGGCCGCCGCGGCAAGCAGGCGCTCTCGCTGCGCGTGCTGGAATCCGGGCCGTCCGTCGTCCGCAACCACCGCCCCAAGCCGGACGAGATGGCCGTCCTGATGGAGGACCTCATCAAGTGGCTCGACCAGACCACCAACGGACTGCGCCGGGGCAGGTACCCGCAGCGGGCGCACGCGCAGAAGATGGCGCAGGTGCTGCGTCGCGTCGCCGACGACCTGGAGGCCTGAGCCGTGAGTGACCAGACCGCACCCGAACAGGTCGACGTCGAGCCGGGCCGCCGCGGCGCGGCCCGAGGCCGAGCACGCGGAACCGGGGCCGCGCAG
>NZ_JBNFOB010000217.1:0-3916 GCF_057364565.1 Micrococcus sp. LASM2_SD2
CCGGAAGCTAAGGCCCACAGCGCCGATGGTACTGCAACCGGGAGGTTGTGGGAGAGTAGGTCGCCGCCGGACATTCTTTTTGGGTTGAGGCCCCACACTTTTTGGTGTGGGGCCTCCCCGCGTTCCCGGACCGTTTCGTCGGCCCCCGTTCAGAGCCCGTCTGTCTCCCTCTGGTGCACCTCTCGGAGTGCTTCGAGACGGATCCGCGAGACCGCGTGCAACCGACGCACTGCCGCACCGTGCAGGCTCTGCAGATCCTCCAGCTGGTCGAGCAGCTCATCCGCGGCCGCCGGCTTCTGCGAGTCCGGGATTGCCAGGAAGGCGTCCAGGCGACGCGGCAGATGCCGGCAGACCACGTCCTCCACACAGAGCGCATCGGCGGCCCTCTGGGCGGCCGTATCGGCCCAGCGGGGGAGGAGCTCCGCCGCATGTTCGACCATGCTCAAGGCCAGCGTCCAGGTGTCCGGGCGCAGCCGCCCGCGTTCTTCGCGCAGGAGCGTGCGCATTCGGACCACCGCCTCCTCCACCGCATGCCGCTGCGCGGCCACGCCGGCTGCCGGTTCAGCGTCCATTCCTTCCCGCGATCCGTCGCCCGTCCCACGGGGTGAGGCGAAGGGGTTCCACCAGGGGCGTCGTCGAGCTGTCACGGTCGTCCTCCTCCACACGGTCGGTGTTCGCTCCCGGAGCATCCATCCTGTCAGGTGTGAGATGGCCGACGCCCGCGTGGACATGCGCCCGTCGACACCGGTCTCGTTTTGCGCGGAGCCCGGGACGCTGGTAATGTGTTCCTCTGTTGGCGACGCGGAAATGCGTCGACCTACGGGGTGTGGCGCAGCTTGGTAGCGCGCGTCGTTCGGGACGACGAGGTCGCAGGTTCAAATCCTGTCACCCCGACCACGCAGAAGCCCTCCACTCATTCGAGCGGGGGGCTTCGTCGTGTCCGGGCATATATCCCTGAGCCTGGGCGGGCGGCACCGGTCGTGCCCGCATGCCACTCTTCGCGTCCCGAGCCTGTCCGGTCCGTCTGATCAGCCCCGAGGCCTGACCGGGTGGTGGGACAGGATGCTGATCCGGTTCGTGGCGTTCATGGTCACCGCGATCCACTGCACCGCCGCGTACTGCGCATCCGTCAGATCGCCGTGGGACATCATCTGGGCCACCTGCTGCTCCTCCTGCCCTGGCAGCCCGGTCACGGTCTCCGCGAGCCGCAGCGCCGCCGTCTCCTGCGGCGAGTAGACGTCCCCGGCCTCCTCCCAGGCCGGCAGCAGGGAGAGCCGCTGCGTGCTCACTCCGGCCTTCTCGGCCAGCCGGGTGTGGACGTCCAGGCAGTAGGCGCAGCCGTTGAGCTGGGAGACGCGCAGCGAGACCAGCTCCACCAGCTCGGCGTCCAGTTCCGCCTCCTTCGCGTAGGCGGCGACGGCCTTGCGGAGGCCGGTCATCGCGTCCCAGACCTCGGGGGCGGCCTTGTCCAGATAGAAGCGCAGCGGATCCTCGCGGTCGTCCGCCGCCGAACGGGCTTCGTTGCTCATACCGGCCACTGAAGCACGACGACGGCGTCCTCGCCAGAGCCTCCGCCCGCGTCGCGGCCCGCCGGCGTCCCTCAGAAACGCCCGGAGGACCCGGAGCCGGAGAAGCTGCCGCCGCCGCTGCCGTAGCCGGTGCCGGACGAGGAGGACGAGCTGCGCGAGGAGTCCACCGAGGATCGGCCCGCAGTGTACCCGGCGTTGTAGGACCACACGCGCCAGTAGAAGCCGGTGTCATGGGTGACGTCGAGGATGGATCCGGTGCGGGCCCCGCCCGGCCTGCGGCGCTCGGCCCGCATGCTCCTGCGCATGGCCTCGCGCTCCTTGGAGGTCTTCGCGTAGGCGTCCACCTGGGCCTCGGCGAGATCGTCCAGGCGCTCGGTGAGCTCCCGGCGCAGCCGGTCCAGCTCGTCCAGGGCCGCGCTCGGCGTCACGGTCTGCTCGGTCAGCCGTGCTCCCAGGTCCTCGAGGTCCGCTCTCGTCTGGCGGACGAAGGAGTCCAGGACCATGGCCGGGGCGGAGTCGCGCACGGACCTGTCCAGGGAGCCGCGCAGCTTCTCGGCGCCGTCCAGGTCCTCCACCAACGGGGCGGCCTGGCGATCCCAGGCGTCCTCCCAGCCGGGGTGGCGGTTCAACAGGGTGTTCGCGTCCCCGATGGCGTCGTCCAGGGTGTCCAGCTCGGACGCCTGGCGCTGCACCTTCTCGGCGTCCTTGACGTTCTGCGTGCCGTGGCGCTTCTTCTCCGGGATCTGCTCGAGCTCCTCGAGCCGGCCGGTGAGGTCGATCGCGCGCTGTGTGAAGCCGCGGAAGCGTTCCATCAGGGCGGCGCCGTGCGGGGAGTCGGTGGGGACGGTGGAGGCGTTCACCTCGGTGGCGTCCATGTCCATGGTGACGTTCGTCAGGTGCCTGCGAGCGGCCTCGAGGGCGCGCGTGGTCTTCCGGCGCTGGGCCCTCCGCACCGCTGCGGCCGTCAGGGCGCCACCTCCGCCGAGGACCACGGCGGCGCCGCCTGCCAGAAGGGCGCCGGGGCTGAGCCACCAGGGCCTGCCGATGACCCCGGCCGCCTCGTCCACGGCGTCCACGGCGGCGTCGGTCCACTTCGCCTCCTTCGCCGAGTCGGTGGCGGCCTCGCGGACGTCCTCCTGCTGGGACAGGGACAGCTCGAGGTCCTCGCCGGCGTAGACGCCCATGATCCGGTTGTCCGGGTCCAGCGCGTAGATCAGCAGCCCGTCGGCCCACTTCTGTCCGTCGTCGCTGATCCAGTCCGGCCGTGCGGAGCGGGCGTGCGCCAGCACCCGGCCGTTGAACTCCTGGGACGCGCGGTCGTCGTCCAGGTGGTCCAGGCTCGCACCCCGCTCGGTGTAGACGGCGACCTTCACGGGCCCGCGGAACTCGATCTCCGCCAGGTCCCGCTTCAGCTGTGCCGGGTCGATGATCCCGGCGGTGTCGTCCAGCACCACCTCGGTGATCGGCTGCCGCTCGGTGCTCCGCTCACCCGCCGCCTGCCCGACGACGGCCGCTCGGCTGTGGACGGCCGGCTCACCGGCCGCGGTGGTCCCCGCCAGGGCGGGGGAGGAGCCGAGCATCGCCAGGCCGAGGGCTGCGCCGGCGATGAGGGCGGCAGGCGGGCGCCGGGCACCGACCCGGGCCGACCCTCCGGCGCCGTGGAAAGGGGTGGCACGGTCAGTGCTCTCGGCTCGGCTCACGGTGCTCCTCCAGGCTGTGTGTCCCGTCTGCGGCCGGCATGGCCGCTGTCACCACCTTAGATGGGAGGAGGCCGTGTCCAGCAGGTGGCGGAGCTCTGCCGCGGTGTGCTCCTCGCCGAAGCCGGGGCCTTCGGGCTCCACCACGGCCGCGCGGTGCAGCCCGCAGAACTCCACCGGTGCATAGCCCATGGCGGACACCAGGGCGGCGAGCATGCCGCGGGCCTGTTCACCGTCCGCCTCACTGCCGACGGCCAGCGCGCGCAGGGGCTGCTCGGCACGGCCGGCGGAGTCCATGTCGTGGTGGGAGATGTCGAAGAAGGCGCGCAGGACCGGCACCTCGAGTCCCCGGTCGCGCAGCCAGGCCGCCACGGCGAGGGTGTCGTCGCCCGGCCGGGAGCCGCCGGCGACGTCGGGCAGGAAGGCGGTGACGTCGTCGGGAAGGCCGTAGCCGCCCCAGGAGTTGGTGAGGTCCACCACGGCCCGGGTGCGCGGACCCACGAGGTCCGCGACCTCGATCTCGTCGAGGTCCTCGCGCGGCACGGCGATCACGGTGAGCTCCGTGTCCGTGGCGAGCTGGTCGGGGCGCACGGCCTCGGCCTCGGGCGCGTAGACCGTGAGGTGGTGGCGCAGCGCGGCCGGCGGCCGGGACGCGGCCATGACCACACGTGGCGCGGCGGCACCCGGGGT
>NZ_JBNFOB010000218.1:0-3907 GCF_057364565.1 Micrococcus sp. LASM2_SD2
CGCTGGGCCTCCGCACGCTGGGCGGCGGCCTTCTCAGCGGCGGCACGCTGCTGGGCGGCGTGGTCCACGGAGGAGGTGCGCTCGATCGGGGTGGCGGAGGAGCCGGCGGCGTCGGCGGCGGTCAGGCCGAGCTGCTTCGAGCAGGAGGGCCAGGCGCCCCAGCCCTGGATGGCCAGGAGCTTCTCGGCGCGGTCGATCTGCTCGGCCTTGGAGGCCTGGTGCGGGTAGCCCTGGCCGCCCACGGCGCGCCACGAGGTCAGGGTGAACTGGACGCCGCCGTAGAAGCCGTTGCCGGTGTTGATGGCCCAGTTGCCACCGGACTCGCACTGGGCGAGGCGGTCCCAGGTGGCCACGGAGGCGGCCTGGGCGGGAGCGGAGATGCCGACGGCGGCGGCGCCGGCGACGGTGAGGCCGGCGGCGAGGGTGGCGGTGGTGCGCTTGGCAGAGGATGCAGTGAAGTTCATGGCGTTGAGGGGGTCGGGTTGCCGCTTCTTCGCCTGTGAGACAGTGCATGTCAGGCAACGGGCCGTCCACCCTGGTTCGGGTCAAGTCCTCCGACGGGCTGGGACGCCGCAGCGGCGCCGTCGACAGGGGGTGATCCGTGGGTCCGCGTGTGAGCGTCCGACACTGTCGGTCACGGTTAGGTCACGAATCGACTACGGAAGAGTCAACGCCTTGAGGAGGGGGGCCGTCAAGTCCGGGGTGCGAATTGGGGAGATCTTGTCTGTGTGGTGGACGAATTGTCCGGCCCAGCGGGTGCTCGCGTCGCTCGTGGAGACGATCTGACGGCCTGAGTGGACCTGTGAGGTCCTTCTGTGCATGGCCCCGATGTGACGCGTGCGGCATCGAAAAGGTCACGGCGTGCCTTCCGCCGGGGCGGGGGTGTACTCGGCGGGGCTGCGCTCGGAGGGCCGCGGGCTGCGCCGAGGCCTGCAGGGATGGGAGACGGGTGGTCGCCCGTGATGTATGCGACACGTTGCATAACTATGCTGTCGGGAGTTAGGCTCGCCGGTGGCGGGCCGCTCGCATGCGGCCAGGCCTCCGCCGAGGCCGTGCCATCGCGAAGAACGTTAGGAGCACTCCAGTGAAGGAACGCATCGTCCTCGCCTACTCGGGCGGTCTGGACACGTCCGTCGCCATCGGCTGGATCGCCGAGGCCACCGGTGCCGAGGTCGTGGCCGTGGCCGTCGACGTGGGCCAGGGCGGCGAGTCCCTCGAGACCGTCCGCCAGCGCGCCCTCGACTGCGGCGCCGTGGAGGCCTACGTGGCCGACGCCCGCGACGAGTTCGCGGAGCAGTACTGCATGCCCACGCTGAAGGCCAACGGCCTGTACATGGACGCCTACCCGTTGGTGTCCGCGATCTCGCGCCCGGTGATCTCCCGTCATCTCGTGGCCGCCGCCCGTCAGTTCGGCGCCTCCACGGTCGCGCACGGCTGTACCGGCAAGGGCAACGACCAGGTGCGCTTCGAGGTCTCCATCCAGACCCTCGGCCCGGACCTGAAGTGCATCGCCCCGGTGCGTGACCTCGCGCTGACCCGGGACAAGGCCATCGACTACGCCGAGCGAAACGAGCTGCCGATCGCCACCACGAAGAAGAACCCGTTCTCGATCGACCAGAACGTGTGGGGCCGCGCCGTGGAGACCGGCTTCCTGGAGGACATCTGGAACGGTCCCACCAAGGATGTGTACGACTACACGGACGACCCGGCCTTCTCCCCGGCGCCGGACGTCGTGACCCTCACCTTCGAGAAGGGCGTCCCGACCGCCGTCGACGGCCGTACCCTGACTCCGCTCAAGGTCATCGAGGAGCTCAACCGTCGCGCCGGCGCCCAGGGTGTGGGCCGCATCGACATCGTCGAGGACCGCCTGGTGGGCATCAAGTCCCGTGAGATCTACGAGGCCCCCGGTGCCATGGCGCTCATCGCCGCGCACAAGGAGCTGGAGAACGTCACGCTCGAGCGCGAGCAGTCGCGCTTCAAGCGGATGGTCTCGGACCGCTGGACCGAGCTGGTCTACGACGGCCAGTGGTTCTCCCCGCTGAAGCAGAACCTGGATGCCTTCATCGACGCCACCCAGGAGCACGTGAACGGGGACATCCGCCTCGAGCTGCACGGCGGCCGAGCCACCGTCCAGGGCCGCCGCTCCGAGACCGGCCTGTACGACTTCAACCTCGCCACCTATGACGAGGGCGACGCGTTCGACCAGTCCTCGGCCCGCGGCTTCATCGACATCTACGGCCTGTCCGCGAAGACCGCCTCGGAGCGTGACCAGCGTCTGGGCGGCACCGCCGACCTGACCGACGTGGCCCGCCTCAGCAACGACTGACGCGTCCGGCCCGGTGACGAGGCGGCTCCGGCGCATCCGCGCGTCGGGCCCGCCTCGTCCCGCATCCCACCATCCCGCGGCCGCGCCCGAGCGCCACGGCCGCATCGACATCATCCTTCAGGAGGGTCCTGTGACCACCCCCGCCGACTCTGCCCGCCACGGCACCAACGAGGGCGCCCTGTGGGGCGGCCGCTTCTCCGGCGGCCCCGCCGACGCGCTGGCCGCCCTGAGCAAGTCCACGGACTTCGACTGGCGCCTGGCCCGCTACGACATCGCCGGCTCCCGTGCCCATGCCCGCGTGCTGCATGCCGCCGGCCTGCTCACCGCCGAGGAGCTGGACGGCATGGTCGCCGCCCTGGACCGGCTCGAGGAGGACGTCGTCTCCGGTGCCTACACCGCCGCAGAGTCGGACGAGGACGTCCACGGTTCCCTCGAGCGCGGCCTCATCGAGCGGGCCGGCCCCGAGCTCGGCGGCAAGCTGCGCGCCGGGCGGTCCCGCAACGACCAGATCGCCACGATGGGCCGCATGTTCCTCCGTGACCACGCGCGCCTGGTGGCCCGTGGCGTCCTCGCCACCATCGATGCGCTGATCGCCCAGGCGGAGGCGCACCCGTACGCCCCCATGCCGGGTCGGACCCACTTGCAGCACGCCCAGCCGGTGCTGCTGTCCCATCATTTGCTGGCCCACGCCTGGCCGCTGCTGCGCGACGTCCAGCGCCTCGCCGACTTCGACCGCCGCGCCGCCGTCTCCCCGTACGGATCCGGCGCCCTCGCGGGGTCCTCGCTCGGGCTCGACCCGGAGGCCGTCGCGGCGGACCTGGGCTTCGACTCGGCGGTCTGGAACTCCATCGACGGCACCGCCGCCCGCGACGTCTACGCGGAGTTCGCCTGGGTCGCCGCGATGATCGGCGTCGACCTGTCCCGCGTGTCCGAGGAGGTCATCTTCTGGGCCACCAAGGAGGCCGGCTTCGTCACCCTGGACGACGCCTTCTCCACCGGCTCGTCGATCATGCCGCAGAAGAAGAACCCGGACGTGGCGGAGCTGGCGCGCGGCAAGTCCGGCCGCCTCATCGGCGACCTCACCGGCCTGCTCGCCACCCTCAAGGGCCTGCCGCTGGCCTACAACCGCGACCTGCAGGAGGACAAGGAACCGGTCTTCGACGCCGCGGAGACCCTCGAGCTGCTGCTCCCGGCCGTCTCCGGGATGATCGCGACGCTCACGTTCCATACGGAGCGCATGGCGGAGCTGGCCCCGCAGGGCTTCGCCCTCGCCACGGACATCGCCGAGTGGCTCGTCCGTCAGGGCGTGCCGTTCCGCGTGGCCCACGAGCTCTCCGGCGAGTGCGTGCAGGTCGCCGAGTCCCGCGGCGTGGAGCTCTGGGACCTGACCGACGAGGAGTTCGCCTCCGTCTCGGAGCACCTGACCCCGCAGGTTCGCGAGGTGCTCTCCACCGAGGGCTCCCTCGACTCCCGTGATGCCCAGGGCGGCACCGCGCCCGCCGCCGTGGCCGCCCAGCTGGAGCGCTGAAGGCCGCGGTGCCGAGGGTCCGTGGCGTTCGCCGACTCGCCGGCTCGGTGGGT
>NZ_JBNFOB010000219.1:0-3884 GCF_057364565.1 Micrococcus sp. LASM2_SD2
CGTCCGCGTGATCCGTGACGCCGGCGTCCCCGGCCCGGCCCGGATGACGTACATGGCCCCGCAGCCTGGCCGCCGCCGAGCAGGCCTGCGCGACCGGGTCCGTGCTGGCCGCCGTGGCGGAGGCCCTCGCGGGTGTGTCCGCCGAGGCCGAGCCGCAGGACCTGGCCGAGGAGTCCGCGGGCGCCGAGGCCGAGGGGCACTGACGCCACAGAGTGGTCACGACATGCCGCGTGCGTGTGCACGAGACGGCGTGTCGTGACCACTCTGTGTGCGGAGGGGCGGCCGGGGAATCGGGCCCGGTCGCCCCGGCTCAGGCCGCCAGGTCCACGTCCTTCGTCTCCTTCATGACCAGGCCGGTCAGGCCGGTGAGTCCGCCGACCACCATGAGGTAGATCGGGAACGCGCTGGTCCACCCCTGCGCCGTCAGCCACGTGATCAGGTACGGCGCCGTGCCGCCGAAGAGCGCGGTGGCCAGCGAGAGCATGGTGGCCACGCCCTTGGCGCGCACCGCCGTGGGCAGCACCTCGGACCAGACGGCGCCGTTGACGCCGAACAGCAGCGCCACGGCCAGCAGGGCGATGGTCTGCACGAGCAGGAACGAGGCGAAGGTGCCGTCCAGCATGCCGAACAGCGGGAACGGCAGCACCACGAAGAGCAGGCCGAAGGCGATGACCAGCGGGCGGCGGCCGATCCGGTCGCCGAGCAGGCCCGCCCCGAGGATGGCGGCCAGGAAGATCACCTGGGCCACGAGCGAGGCCGAGAGGGTGGTGGACTTGTCCATGTGATGGGCCACCTGCGCGTGCGTGGGCAGGTAGATCAGCCACGTGTAGAACATCAGCGAGCCGCCCGCGGAGACCAGGAAGATCGTCAGCAGGCCGCGCCACACCGCACCCGGCTCCCGGTGCGGGGCCTCGTCGGCGGTGGGCACCACCTGCTGCGCCGCCGTGAAGTGCTCCGACTCCGTCAGGCTCCGTCGCAGGTACAGCGCGTAGAGGCCGAGGACGCCGCCGATGCCGAACGCCACCCGCCAGCCCCAGGACGCCACCTGCTCGTGGGTGAGCAGGGTGTTGATGGCCAGGCCCACGAGCGTCGCCAGGATCGTGCCCACCACCACGGACACCCACGACGTCGCCCCGAACAGCCCGCGCCGGCCCTGCGGCGCGCGCTCCACGAGGTAGGTCACGGAGGTGCCCATCTCGCCTCCGTGCGCCAGGCCCTGCAGCAGGCGGGCGACGACGAGGATCACCGAGGCGAGGACGCCCACCGTGCCGTAGGTGGGGGTGAAGGCGATGATCAGGCTGCCGAGCGCGGTGATCATCATCGCCGCGAAGAGGCTGCGCTTGCGGCCCACCCGGTCCGCGTAGGCGCCGAACACGTAGCCGCCGATGGGGCGGGCGACGAAGCCCACCGCGAAGACGGCCAGGGTCGCGAGCAGCTCGGAGGTGGGATTGTCCGCGTGGAAGATCTGCGCCGCGAAGACCGGGGCGAAGATCGTGTAGACGTTCCAGTCGTACCACTCCAGCGCGTTGCCGAAGTTCACGGCCAGCATGTCCTTCAGGCTCCGGGGGCGGGCCCGGGGCACGGGAGCGGGCCGGGCCGCACTGGTGGCCGCGGTGCTCATGCCCGCCCCTCGAGGCCGGCCTGGGCATCGCCGTCGGCGCCGGGCACCCGCATCTCGAAGGTCTCCCGCACCACGGTGTAGTCGAAGTAGCCCAGGCGGGCGATCGGCTGGATGCGCGGGATGTCGATGCGGCCGTCGGCGGTGATGACGTCGTCGTCGATGTGGATGGTGTCCACGTGGGCGAAGACCACGTCGATGGTGCCGACGTTCGAGTCGCCCTTGATGCGGTGCGTCGAGTGGTAGCGGCACTCGAAGCGCACGGGGGACTCGGCGACCATCGGGATGGGGTGGTTGTCCGCGTAGACCTTGGTGACGCCGTGCTCGGCGATGCGGTCCCACTCGCTCTCGCCCGGCTCCAGGGCCATGGCGGAGACGTTGACGGCCTCGCGCAGGTCGTAGGTGGCCATGTTCCACACGAACCAGCCGGTCTGCTCCGCGTTGAGGACGGTGTCCTTGCGGCGTCCGTCCGGGTACTGGTTCGCGGAGAACATCACCATGGGCGGGTCGAAGGTGAGGTTCTGCCACTGGCTGTAGGGGGCGATGTTCTCCATGCCGTCCGTGCTCACGGAGGACAGCCAGCCGATGGGCCGCGGCACGGTGGAGCTCTTGAAGGGGGAGAAGGGCAGGGGGTTGGCCTCGTGCTGCGGGCGGTACTTCATGAGTCCTCCATGTGATGCCGGTAACAGGGTGTGGGCCACGCTACGCCGCATATTCCGGATATATCAAGGGGGTGAGGGCAGATGACTGCCTAGGCTGGGACCATGAACAAGTCGGAGGAGGCCTACGCCCGCCTGACGCAGAAGATCGAGACCGGGGAACTGCCACCGGGCGCCGTCCTCAGCGAGGCGGCCCTCATCGACGCCGCCGAGACGGGGCGCACACCCCTGCGCGAGGCCGTGCAGCGCCTCATCCGAGACCACTGGCTCCTGGTCGGGGGCGGACGTGGCCTGCAGGTCCCCGCGATCTCCGTGGACGACCAGCTGGAGAGGCTGGAGGTGCGGCGGTCGCTCGAGGCGCTGGCCGTGGGACTGGCCTGCTCGCGGGCGGACGAGGAGCAGCTGGCCGCCGTCGCGGCCCACGTGCGGCACCTGCGCACGGTGGAGGACCTGCCGGCGTACGTCGCGGCCGTCGGGCGCTCGCACGAACTCCTGCGCACGATCGCGAACAACCGCTATCTCGCCGATTCCCTGGTCCCGCTCCAGGGGCTCTCCCGGCGGTTCTGGCTCGCCACCACGAAGGACCTTCCCGACGAGGTCGAGCATGGCCGGGCGTTCTACGTCCCGGCGTTGGAAGCGGTGACCCGGAGGGACTCGGCGGGTGCCCGGGCCGGGGTGTTGGCCCTGCATGACTTCTTGGCACGCTCGGCACTGGACTATGCCGCCCGACGCGCGGCCCACGGCCGCGCCGAGCCCCCGGCCCCGTGGGCAGAGGGGCACTGACGCGAGCGGACCCCGGGCCCGAATGCGCCCCCGGCCCGCCTCAGGCCAGCAGCGACGCGTCCGTCCGGTGACGGCTGACGATCGTGTGGATCAGCCGGGCCGCGGCCTTCGCCGTGCGGCCGTCCACGTCCAGGGCGGGGTTGAGCTCCACGACGTCGGCCAGGGCCAGCTTCCCGGACTGGGCAGCCTCCAGTGCGCACGCGTGGATCACCTCGTACGGCACGCCGAAGCCGGCCGGTGCGCTCACCCCCGGGGCGACGGCGGCGGGCAGCACATCCAGGTCGATCGTCAGGTAGAGCACGTCCACCGCTTTGATGAAGGAGCGCACCCAGCGGCGGACGCCGGTGACGTCGGCGGTCTGGGCCTGCTCGTCGGTCACCCACGTGACCCCGTGCTCGCGCGCGGTGTCGAACAGGGCGCGGGTATTGTTGGCCTCGCTGATGCCCACCACCGCGTAGGAGAGCTGATGCTCCGCCCCCTCGGCGTCCCGCAGCGCCTGCAGGAACGGGGTGCCGGAGCTGGGCCGCGGCGCCTCGCGCAGGTCGAAGTGCGCGTCCAGGTTGAGGATGCCCACGCGGGTGCCCGCACCCACGCGCGTGGACTCGGTCAGGCCCGTGATCGAGGCGTAGGCGGTCTCGTGTCCGCCGCCGAGCACCACGGCCAGGTCGTGGGCGTTCAGCAGCCCGCTGGCCACCGTGGCCAGCTCGGCCTGGCCCGCCTCGAGCTCGCCTGGGGCGTCGTCGTCGCCGCGGTCCACGGACACGTCGCCCGCGTCCACGAGCGCGCCCGTGCCCTCGAGGTACGCGAGCGAGGCGAGCGCGCCG
>NZ_JBNFOB010000220.1:0-3821 GCF_057364565.1 Micrococcus sp. LASM2_SD2
AGCGCGAAGAGCAGGAAGAACACGCTCGTCACCCCCGCACCGACGCCCATGTCCTGCGCATACCCGGCCAGGTCCTCCAGCACCTCCGAGTCCAGGCCGTCGAGGGTGCGCTTGTCCTTCGGCAGGCGGCCCTTGGTGCCCTGAGGGATGCCGAGGTCCTCGAACAGGTGCTTCGAGGAGGAGTAGGTCTCCACCGGCTCGGGCTGACCGAGGCCGAGGGCCTTGTCGATCAGGGACCAGCGCGGCATGTCCTCCCAGTCCACCAGGGTCACGGCGATGCCCTTGTTGCCGGCACGGCCGGTGCGGCCCACGCGGTGCACGTAGGTCTTCTCGTCCTCCGGGGCCTGGAAGTTGAACACGTGGGTCACGTCGTCCACATCGATGCCGCGGGCGGCCACGTCCGTGGCCACGAGGATGTCGATCTTGCCGTTGCGGAACGCGCGCAGCGCCTGCTCGCGGGCGCCCTGGCCCAGGTCGCCGTGCAGCGGGCCTGCGGCGAAGCCGCGCTTGACCAGCTCGTCGGCCACGCGGGCGGCGGTGCGCTTCGTGCGCGTGAAGATGATGGTGCGGCCGCGGCCCTCGCCCTGCAGGGCGCGGGCGACGAGCTCGTCCTTGTCCATGTGGTGGGCGCGGTAGACGAGCTGGCGGATGTCCTTCTTGGTCAGGCCCTCGTCGTCCGGGTCGGTGGCGCGGATGTGCGTCGGGTGCGTCATGTACCGGCGGGCCATCGCGACCACCGGGCCCGGCATGGTGGCCGAGAACAGCATGGTCTGGCGGACCTCCGGCACGGCGGCCAGCAGGGTCTCCACGTCCGGCAGGAAGCCGAGGTCCAGCATCTCGTCCGCCTCGTCGAGCACCACGGTGTTCACGAGGTTCAGGCGCAGGTGGCGCTGGCGCATCAGGTCGATCAGGCGGCCCGGGGTGCCGACCACGATCTCCACGCCGCGGCCGAGCTCCTCGATCTGCGGCTCGTAGGCGCGGCCGCCGTAGATGGTGGCGATGCGCAGCGGCCGGTTCTTCGCCGCGTTGGTCAGGTCACCGGCCACCTGGACGGCGAGCTCGCGGGTGGGGGCCACGACCAGCGCCTGCGGGGGCAGCCGGCGGAGCCGTCCCTCTCCAGCTTCTCCCAGCCCGGCTCGCCCGGGCCGACGGCCCGCTGCAGGGCGGGGATGCCGAAGCCGAGGGTCTTGCCGGTGCCGGTCTTGGCCTGGCCGATGATGTCGTGCCCGCCCAGGGCGACTGGGAGGGTCATCGCCTGGATGGGGAACGGATGGGTGATGCCCCGGGCCGAGAGCGCGTCGCAGATCTCGGCGGAGACGCCGAAGTCCGCGAAGGTCTTCTCCTCGACGGCCGGGACCTCCTCCTCGGTCACGGTCTCGGCGGCCATCTCCTCGACAGCGTCCTGGTTCTCCTCCGTCTCGTCGGCGGTGGTCTCGGGGTTCTGGGTGGTGGGTGTGTCGCTCATGCTCACGCTCCCGTATTCTTTCTCGGGCGCGCGATGCGTGGGCCTGCGGTGCGGGCGGGCCGGATGCCTCCGGGCCGGACCGTGCAGGCTCGCGCCGTGTGCGCGCTGCAGTGGGAAGCCGATCGCGGGGAGAACACACCGGAGCCCTCGGGCCTCGTGGCCCCGCTCCGGGAACCCGGTCTCGGCCGTCCCGCGGTGGGGAGGCGCCGCCGGATTCGGCAGTACAGGTGATCAGGTGCGACCGGTCATCCAGTGGTCACGGCGGCCGCGGTCCGCGGTCGCCTGGGGCCAGTCTAGCCGTCGGCGGTCGACACCGGGGTCAGGTCGGCTCCGGACGGCTCAGGACGGGGTGGCCAGGAAGGCCGTGATCTCACCCGTGGCCACGTCCACGGCCTCGATGTGCACGCGGACGGCGTCGCCGAGCTCCGCGGCGCCGGGGACGCTGAGGTAGGCCGGGGGAGCGATGAGCTGCACGTCCACGGAGTCCTCCCCGCGGCGGCGCACCACGGTGCCCTCGAGCTCCTCTCCCACGTGGGCCGTCAGCTCCGCGGCCTCGACGAGGTCCACGGCGGCCCGGTCGGCTTGGGAGGCACGGCGGCCGGAGTCGGCCATGAGGGAGGGCAGCTTCGGCAGGGCGGCCCTCACGTCGGCCGGCACCTCGGCGCCCTGCACGAGGGCATGGCAGACGGTCAGCACGAAGCGGTCCACCAGCCGGCGCAGGGGAGCGGTGGCGTGCGCGTACGGGGCGGCCAGGGCCGCCTGCTCCGGGTCCTCGGGCGGGGTGTGCAGCTCCGGGTCCTCGGCGGCGGCGTCGAAGGCGCTGTAGTCCGCGCCGCGGAACAGGGCGGTGGCGGCATGCAGGACGGCCAGGCCCTGCGGCGTGGCCGGGTCCACGGTGCGCAGGTAGGCGCCGTAGTCCTGCTCGTCGGTCCACGGCGCGCCGAGGGCGGCCACCCGCGAGCGGAACTCCGCGAGTGCCTCCTCGTCCGGGGCGGGCATGGTGCGCAGGACGCCCACGCCGCCTTCGAGCATGATGCGTGCGGCGGCCATGCCGGTCATCAGGGACACGTGGGCGTTGTCGTCCTCCACGGGGAGGGGGACGCGCTGGACGAGGCGGTAGGCGCCGGAGGAGTCCACGTGGATCTCCTGGTCCGGCATGTTCAGGGAGGCACCGCCGCGGGCCGCCTCCTGGGCACGGCGCAGCCGGCCTGCCTCGGGCAGCAGGCGCAGCGAGGACAGGATCTCCTCCGGCAGCTCCGGGACCTCCGCGTCGGCCGCGGTCCCCGTCCCGACGGCGGCGCCCTCCTCGAAAGACTCCGTCACCGGGGTCCCGTCCCCGACGAGGGCCTGCACCTGAACGTAGGTCAGCTGCGCGCGGGAGCGCACCCGTGCCCGGACGAGTCCGACCTCGCCGAGGACGCCCTCGGCGTCCAGGTCCATGGTCCACACGAAGGCCGGTCGTTCCTGTTCGGAGAGCAGGGAGCCGGCGTCCTCGCTGAGCCGGACCGGATGCAGCGGCACCCGGCCGTCCGGCAGGTAGACGGTCTGGCCGCGCCGGCGGGCCTCCGCATCCACGGCGCCGCCGGTGGCCACGAACGCCGGGACGTCCGCGATCGCGTAGTGCACGCGCAGACCGGTCTCGGTCCGCTCGATGTGCAGGGCCTGGTCCAGGTCCGTGGAGCCGGCGGGGTCCACGGTCACGAACGGCATGCCGGTCAGGTCCACGCGGTCGGTGTCCTCGGGTAGTGCGGCGAGCACCTCCGCGGCGGCGCGCTCCGCCTCGGCGAGCACGTCGGCCGGGAACTCGGACGGCAGCTCGAGCTCCTGACGGAGGCGGGTGAGGCGGGGCGGCGAGGGCGGTGCCCTCGTCGGCGCCGCGGATGCCGAGTGCGTGGTGCGGCATGGGTCAGGCCCTCCGTGGGTCAGCGGGCGGCGAAGCCGAGCGGGGCGGCCTTCTGCGAGCCGATCTCGACGAAGGCGATCCGGTCACCCGGGACCAGCACGGTGCGGCCCTTCTTGTCCGTCAGCTGAAGCAGGGAGCCGTCCGCCAGGGCGGCGGCGACGCGCTCGCGGACCTCGTCCGCGGTGTGCTCGGTCTCGAGGGTGACTTCGCGCGGGGCGTGCTGGACTCCGATGCGGATCTCCATGGGGTGTCCTCCTAGGCGGGGTGTGCGGGGACCGCCGGATGCCGGGCCTGCGGGCCGGGTGCCTCCGAACGGCTCTGTTCCCGTTCAGACTAGGACACGGCCGAGGCGTGGCGGCAGGGCGGAGGACGGGTTTCACCCCGTGGCGAAACGCGGTCTCGGACACGGCCGCGCGCACCAGGGTGCCGGGCGCGGCGGGCGGCCGCGGCAGG
>NZ_JBNFOB010000221.1:0-3809 GCF_057364565.1 Micrococcus sp. LASM2_SD2
CGGGCCTGCAGCAGGGAGGCCACAAAGACGTTCGCCACCGGGTCCGCGTCGGCCAGCGCCGCCACCCCTGGGGGTGTCGGCCGGTCGGTCAGCAGGCGGGCCGCGCCGTCCGTGGCGGCCCGGACGTCCAGGTCAGTGGACGCTGACCACCGGGGCGCCGGCTGCAGCGTCGTCACCGCCGTCCTCCTCGAGGCCCATCTCCGCGGCGATGCGGCGGGCCTCCTCGATGAGGGTCTCCACGATCTGGTCCTCCTGCACGGTGCGGATGACCTCGCCCTTGACGAAGATCTGGCCCTTGCCGTTGCCGGAGGCCACACCGAGATCGGCCTCGCGGGCCTCGCCCGGGCCGTTCACCACGCAGCCCATGACGGCCACGCGCAGCGGGACGGTGACGTCCTTGAGGCCCTCGGTGACCTCCTCGGCGAGCGTGTACACGTCCACCTGGGCGCGGCCGCAGGACGGGCAGGAGACGATCTCGAGCTTGCGCTCGCGCAGGTTCAGGCCCTGCAGGATCTGCAGGCCGACCTTGACCTCCTCCACCGGCGGGGCGGAAAGGGAGACGCGGATGGTGTCCCCGATGCCCTGGCCCAGCAGGTAGCCGAACGCGGTGGCGGACTTGATGGTGCCCTGGAACGCGGGGCCGGCCTCGGTCACGCCGAGGTGCAGCGGCCAGTCGCCCTCCTCGGCGAGCAGCTCGTAGGCGCGGGCCATGATCACCGGGTCGTTGTGCTTCACGGAGATCTTGAAGTCCTTGAAGCCGTGCTCCTCGAAGAGGGAGGCCTCCCAGACGGCGGACTCCACGAGGGCCTCCGGGGTGGCCTTGCCGTGCTTCTTCAGCAGGCGGGGGTCCAGGGAGCCGGCGTTGACGCCGATGCGGATGGAGGTGCCGTGGTCCGAGGCGGCCTGCGCGATCTCCTTGACCTTGTCGTCGAACTTCTTGATGTTGCCCGGGTTCACGCGCACGGCGCCGCAGCCGGCCTCGATCGCCGCGAACACGTACTTCGGCTGGAAGTGGATGTCCGCGATGACCGGGATGGTGGACTGCTGCGCGATCACCTTCAGGGCCGCGGCGTCCTTGTCCGTGGGGCAGGCGACGCGCACGATGTCGCAGCCGGCGGCGGTGAGCTCGGCGATCTGCTGCAGGGTGGAGCCGATGTCATGCGTCTTGGTGGTGGTCATCGACTGCACCGAGACGGGATGCTGCGAGCCGACGCCCACCGAGCCGACCTGGATCTGCCGGGTCTGCCGGCGCGGGGCCAGCACGGGCGGCGGGGCGGACGGCATTCCAAGGCTGACGGGCACTTCGGCTCCTAAGGGTTTCAGACGCAGGTGGGATGTTCGGGTGCGCGGCCGGCGTCGGCCGTGCGCACCCATCCTAGGTGCTGTGCCGCCGGTGGGCAGGTCCCGGGTGACGCCCGCCTCGGCCTCGGGCCGAGGAGCATGGGTCACGACGACGGCCGCCCGCCTGGCGCGGGCGGCGCGCCTGAGGTGCGGGGAAATGGCTCAGAACAGGCGGATTGGCTTGACGATGTCCGCCACGATGAGGATCACACCCATCAGCAGCATGGCCGCACCGACCGCGTAGGTGAGCGGGAGCATGGTGGCCAGGTCGAACGGGCCGGGGTCTGGACGCCCGGTGAGCCTCGCGAACCCGCGGCGCAGCTTCTCCCAGAGCGCGCCGGCCACGTGGCCGCCGTCCAGGGGCAGCAGCGGGATGAGGTTGAACACCATCAGGGCGATGTTCACGCTGGCCAGCAGGGAGAGGAGCAGCGCACCCTTGTCCCGCAGCGGGACGTCGTCCAGGGCGGCGGCCTCGCCGGCGATGCGGCCCACGCCCACCACGGACATGGGCCCGTTCGGGTCGCGCTCCGCCGGCGTGACCACCGCGACGGCGGTGTCCCAGAGCCGTTGGGGCAGCACGAGCACGACGTCCACGACGCCGCGGATCTGCACCCCGACCTGCTCGACGGCGTCCAGCGGGGTGCCGCGCACGTTCTGGATCTGCGACCCCATGCCGATGAAGCCGACCTGCTCCGTCTTGGCGGTGCCGTCCGGGGCCCGCTCGGGGCGGCCCAGGGCGTCGGTGACGGGACGCTCGGTCAGCCGCGGGGTGAGGGTGCCGGACATGGCCTGCCCGTCCCGCGTCCACTCGATGTCCGTGGGCTTCTCCGCGCGGGCCCGGATGGCGGCGGAGAGCTCGTCCCAGGTCTGCACCGGCCGCCCGGCGAAGGAGGTGACGGTGTCCCCCGGCCGCAGGCCGGCGGCGTGGGCCGGGGCCACCGGATCCCCGTCCCGGCACTCGGCCTGCCCGGACTCGGCGCGGGACTGCTGCTCCTGGGAGGTGACGACACAGCGGAAGACCTCGGAGGCCGTGGTGGTGGGGGTCGCGGTGCCGACGGTCATGACGAGCACCGTCATCAGCGCCAGGGCGATCAGCAGGTTCATGAAGGGCCCGCCGAGCATGATGACGATGCGCTTCCACACCGGCAGCTGGATGAACTGGCGTCCCTCGTCCGCGGCGGTCAGCTCCCCGGCCGCCTGGGTGCGGGCGTCGTGGGCCAGCTGGCCCATCTGCTGAACCAGGCCGGTGGAGGCGGTGCGGGCGGCCTGTCCGTCCTTCGGCGGCGGGAGCATGCCGACCATGGAGACATAGCCGCCGAGCGGGATCGCCTTGAACCCGTACTCGGTCTCGCCGCGGCGCCAGGAGACGACGGTCCGGCCGAAGCCGATCATGTACTGCGTGACGCGGACGCCGAAGAGCTTGGCGGGCACCAGGTGACCGACCTCGTGCAGCGCGATCGACGCGGCGATGCCGACCGCCATGGCCAACACGCCCGCCACGAACCAGAGGACCTCCACGCTCACCACCGTCCGCGCGCGGCCTGGCGGGCCCACGCCTCGGCGGCCAGCACGGAGTCCACGGTGAGCTCCTCCCCCGCCCCGGGCACGGCCGCGGGGTCGTAGGAGTCCACCACGGCGCGGACCGTGTCCACGATCGCCGGGAAGGAGATCAGGCCGTCGTGGAACGCGTCCACCGCCTCCTCGTTCGCGGCGTTGAAGACGGCCATGTGGGTGGGCGAGGCCGCGGCGGCGGCCTTCGCGGCGGCCACGGCCGGGAACGCCTCCTCGTCCAGCGGCTCGAAGGTCCAGGAGGTCGCCTGCGTCCAGTCGCAGCCGGGGGACGCGCCGGGGACGCGGTGGGGCCAGCCCAATCCGAGTGCGATCGGCAGGCGCATGTCCGGCGGTGAGGCCTGCGCCAGGGTGGAGCCGTCCACGAACTCGACCATGGAGTGCACCACGGACTGCGGATGCACGACCACGTCGATCCGCTCCAGGGGGACGTCGAAGAGCAGGTGTGCCTCGATCACCTCCAGGGCCTTGTTGACCATGGAGGCGGAGTTGGTGGTGACCACCCGGCCCATGTCCCAGGTGGGGTGGGCCAGCGCCTGCGCCGGGGTGACGTCCTCGAGCTCGGCGCGGGAGCGGCCGCGGAACGGGCCGCCGGAGGCGGTGACCACCAGGCGGCGGACCTCGGCGGCGGTCCCGCCGAGCAGCGCCTGGGCCAGGGCGGAGTGCTCCGAGTCCACCGGGACGATCTGACCCGGGGCCGCGGCCTGCTTCACCAGGGCGCCGCCGACGATCAGGGACTCCTTGTTGGCCAGCGCGAGGCGATGGCCCGCCTGCAGGGCGGCGAGGGTCGGGCGCAGGCCGATCGACCCGGTCATCCCGTTGAGCACGGTGTCCGCGCCGGGCCAGGCGGCGATCCGCTCGGCGGCCTGAGGACCCACGAAGACCTCGGGCCGCGGGGA
>NZ_JBNFOB010000222.1:0-3806 GCF_057364565.1 Micrococcus sp. LASM2_SD2
ACGGCTCCGGGGACGCGCCCGTCTCGCCCGATGCGCCGTCCGTGCTCGCGCGCTCGTGGGGCGGTGCCGCGCGGCTGGACGAGCAGGGCCGTCTGGACCCACTGGCCAGCGTGGGCGGGGTCCGCGGCATCGTCGAGGCCTCCCTGCCGACCTTCGTGTTCATGGTCGCGTTCATGCTGACCCAAGCGGTGTGGCCCTCCGGCCTTGCGGCAGTGGGGGTGGCGGTCCTGATGGGCCTCGTCCGCCTGGCGCAGCGCCAGTCGCCGGTGCAGGCCCTGGCCGGTCTGGCGGTGGTGGTGCTCTGCGTGGTCATGGCGCTGACCACCGGTCAGGCCCGCGACTTCTACGTGTGGGGCTTCCTCACCAACGCCCTGTACTCGCTGGGCTTCGCGGTGTCCGTGCTGGTCGGCTGGCCCGCGGTCGGCCTGATCTTCGGCATGGTGCGGGGAGAGGGCCTCGACTGGCGGAGGGACCGGGCACGGCGCCGCGCCTACGCGGTGGGCACCTGGATCCTGGTGGCCGTCATGCTGACCCGGCTCGCCGTCCAGCTCCCGCTGTACCTGGCCGAGGCGACGACGGCGCTCGGGGTGGCACGGCTGGTGATGGGACTGCCCTTCTATGCGCTGGGGCTCTGGCTGGCGTGGTCCGTGTCCGCTCCGCGTCGCGCGGCGAGCACCGCGGACTGAGCCGGCGTCGCCCGCCGGGCGGCCACCGTCCGGCTCAGTCCCCGTCCGGGACCGGGTCCACGAGCAGGTCGCGGAGGGTGGACTCTGCTCCCGTCGAGCTGAGGAAGAACACCTCGTCCCCGGCCTCGAGCACCTCGTCCGCCTGCGGCGTGCGGGGGCGGCCGTCGCGGACGATCGCCACGAGGGGAGCGGCGTCCGGCCAGGAGATCGAGCCGATGCGGCGCCCGACGCACCAGTGGTCGCGCGGCACCGTGTACTCGGACAGCGCGGCCTCGCCCGAGCCGATGTCCAGCAGCCGCACCAGGTCCCCGGTCTCCACGGCCTCCTCCACCAGCGCGGTCATGATCGACGGGGTGGAGACGGCCACGTCCACGCCCCATGCCTCGCCGAACAGCCAGTGGTTGCGGGGGTTGTTCACGCGGGCGACCGTGCGCCCAACGCCGAACTCGCTGCGTCCGAGCAGGGAGACCACCAGATTGGCGCGGTCGTCACCTGTGGTGGCGACCAGGACGTCCGCCCGGTCCAGCTCGGCCCGGCGCAGCACGCCCAGGTCGGTGGCGTCGCCGACCAGGACGAGGGCGGTCCCTAGGTCCGCACGCTCGGCGTGGTCGTGCCGGTGTTCGATCACCAGCACCTCGTGACGGTGGGCGCAGAGCTCGCGGGCGATGGACGTGCCGACGGCGCCGGCACCGGCGATGACGACCCTCATGACTCCTCCTTCTCCGGGGCGCCGGCGACCAGGGCCTCCACCTCGTCGCGACGACGGACGGCATGCACCAGGTGCACCACGTCCCCCTCCTGCAGCTGGGTCTCCCCGGTGGGCACGACCCCCTCGCCGAAGCGGGTCAGGTAGGCGACCCGCGCCTCGGTGGCCTCCTCGAGGTCTCCGACGGAGCGGCCGTACCAGGACGGCGCGCAGGGCAGCTCGCTGAGCAGCAGCGCTCCCGAGGCGTCGCGGTGCTCGGACCTCCCCGCACCGGCGGGCAGCAGCCGGGAGAGGATGCGGTCGGCGGTCCACTGGACCGCGGCCACCGTGGAGACTCCGAGGCGCTGGTACACCGTGGCCCGCTCGGGGTCGTAGATGCGGGCGACGACCTGCCGCACGCCGAAGTGCTCGCGGGCCACCCGTGCGGCGATCACGTTCGTGCCGTCGTCCGCGGATACCGCGGCCATGCCTGCGGCCTGCTCGATCCTCGCCCGCTGCAGCACCTCCCGGTCGAAGCCGACGCCCGCCACGGTCGTGCCGGCGAAGTCCTCGCCCAGGGCGCTGAACCGGTGCGGGTCCCGGTCCACCACGGCCACGGAGTGACCGGAGCCCTCGAGGGTGTGGGCGAGCGCGACGCCGACGCGTCCGCAGCCCAGGATGACGAAGTGCGCCACTTCACGTGCCTCCTCCGACGGCCACGGCGGCCGCCGCGGCCATCATCCCATCCGTGACCGGCCCGCGGGGGGCAGGGCGGGTACTGTGTCCGACGTGACGACGGTCCTGTCCTCCCTCCGCCGCCTGCTGGTCGGCCGGCCCGTGGCCTCCGGCCTCGGGCAGCGCACGCGCATGCACCGCGCGACCGCCCTTCCCGTGCAGTCCTCCAACGCGTTCTCCTCCCTGGCCTACGCGCCGGACGAGGTGATCCTGACGCTGGTGGCCGCAGGCGCCGCGGGCCTGGCCCTGGGGCCGGGGGTAGGCATCGCGGTCGTGGCGATCATGCTGCTGATCGTGCTGGCGTTCCGCGCCGCCGTGGTCGCGGTGCCCCGCGGCGGCATCTACGAGATGGCGCGCACCAACCTCGGCCCCCGCTCCGGGGTGGTGGCGAGCTCGGCCCTGCTGCTGGACCTGGTGTTCACGGTGGCCGTCTCCCTCGCCGCCTTCGCGCAGTACGCGGTGGCCCTGTTCCCCGCCCTGCGCGGCCAGGGCCTGCCGGTGTCCCTCGTGGCCCTCGTGGCCCTCGTCCTGATCTGCCTGCGCGGCGTGGGACGGAACCGGCGGGTCACCGCAGTCCTCGTCAGTGCGTTCGTGGCGCTGCTGGCCTGGACCATCGTCGCGGGCGTCGTCCAGGACCTGACCGGCGAGCTCGCGCGGGCGACCACGTCCGGGTACACCGTGGTCGACGCCGTCGGGGCGCCTGCGACCGCCCTGGGGATCGGCCTGCTCGCGCTGCGTGCGTTCTCTGCGGGCTCCGCCCTGCTCACCGGTGTGGAGGCACCCGTGGGAGCCGCCGAACAGGTCCGCAGGCCCGCGGTGGCCGGCGTGCGTTGGGTGCTGCTCATGATGGCCGGGACGATGGCCGTGCTCACCCTGGGCGTCATGCACCTGGCCCAGCGCACCGGCGTCGTGGTCGCCCTGGACCACGACCTGCTGCGGACCCCCCGCGGCAATCCCGTGCCCTACGAGCTGACCCCGCCGCCGGTAGTGGCCCAGCTCGCCGCGGCGGTCTTCGGCCGCTTCTCACCGTGGACGACCCTCGTCATCGCCTCGGTCGCGGTGCTGCTGCTCATCGCCGCACGGGCCGCCTTCGGGTCGTTCCCCGCGCTCACCGCGCGGCTGGCCGAGGGCGGATACCTGCCGCGCCACTTCAAGTCCCGCGGCGACCGGCTGGTGCACACCTGGTCCGTGGTCCTCCTCGGACTGGGTGCGGCGATCCTGCTGCTTATGTTCCAGGCGCGCACCGCCTACCTGGTCCAGGTGTACGTCATCGGCGTCTTCCTCGCCTTCACCCTCGCCCTCGCCGGCATGCTCCGGCTCTGGCGGCGCCGCCTCGCCCACACGCCGGACACCCGCGGCAGGGCCGGTGTGCGGCTGCGGCTGGCGGTCACCGCCGCCGCGCTCGCGGTGACGGTGCTCGCCGGCGTGGTGGTGCTGGTGACCCGCTTCGGCACCGGCGCGTGGGTGGCCCTGCTGGCGATCCTGGCGAGCGCGCTGCTGATGGGACGCATCCACGCCCACTACGAGGCGGTAGCGGCCGAGCTGGCACCCGGCGGAGACGACGACGCCCGGGCGCTGCCCTGCACTGCTCCCCGGAAGTTGGACTCCTATTCAAGTCCGACTCACCCGGGGAGCAGTGCTGTGCCAGCACCATCGAAACTCACACCAGAACAACGAGAACAGGCCATCGACCTGTTCGA
>NZ_JBNFOB010000223.1:0-3762 GCF_057364565.1 Micrococcus sp. LASM2_SD2
CCTCGTGGCCGGCCGCCACTGGACCCACAGCCGGCGCTTCGAGGCGCCCGTCCGCACCGTCGGGGGACCGCGGACCGTCCGCGGTCGGTGGTGCCACCGTCGACGCCCGGGCGGACTCCGACGCCGGGCCCGACTCCATGGACGCCTGGGACGAGCTCACGGCCGGGAACGACCCGACCCGCTGACCGGCACCTCGGGCATCGGCGCGCGGTCCTGCGCCGGCACCGGCCGGGGCAGGCGACCGCAGGCGTACCGACGCCGCCGCCCGGGGCCTGTCCGCCACCCGGACACCACCCGGAGCATTCGCACCGCGCCGCGCCCGGCGTGGCACAATGAGAGACAGTCATCCCCAGCCGCAAGTCGACCCACAGGGAGAGAGCCCGATGAGCCACCCCGCCAACGCCGCCCAGACCGTGAACCACCAGGTGACCGTGACCGAGGACGGCCGTGTGCTGAACGACCCGACCCACGCCCAGGCGCCGGGTCACGGCAACTCTCCGGGCGCCTGGGCCATGTGCGCCCTCGTGGTGGTCGGCTTCGTCGCCGGCGCCATCGGCCTGTTCATCGACGCGATGGTCCTGGTGTGGATCGCCGTCGCGATCGTCCTGGTCGGCGTCGCCGTCGGCGTCGTGGCCGGCCGTGCCGGCTTCGGCTCCGCCGCCCACCACTGAGCCGGCACCTCGTGACCGTTCTCGACGACATCATCGAGGGGGTCCGCGACGACCTCGCCGCACGCGAGGCCGCCGTTCCGCTCGCAGAGATGGTCCGGAGGGCCGCCGCGGCGGACCCGGCCCGCGATGCCCGCGCCGCCCTGGCCGGAGGCCGCACGGATCCGGAGGGCGTCCGGGTCATCTCCGAGGTGAAGCGCTCCAGCCCCTCGAAGGGCGCGCTGGCCGAGATCCCCGAGCCCGCCACGCTGGCCCGCTCCTATGAGCGGGGCGGCGCGTCCGCGGTCTCCGTCCTCACCGAGCAGCGCCGCTTCGGCGGCAGCCTGGCGGACCTGGACACCGTGCGCGCCGCCGTCGACCTGCCGATCCTGCGCAAGGACTTCACCGTCACCGAGTACCAGATCCATGAGGCGCGTGCCCACGGTGCGGACCTGGTGCTGCTCATCGTCGCCGCCCTGGACGACGCGCAGCTGCGCGACTTCCTCCAGCTCACCCACGAGCTGGGCATGAACGCCCTGGTGGAGGCCCACACCCCGGCGGAGATCGCCCGCGCCGTGGACGTGGAGGCCCGTATCCTCGGTGTCAACGTGCGCAACCTGAAGACGCTGGACATCGATCCGGACCGCTATGCTCGCCTGGCCGCAGACCTGCCCGAGCACGTGGTCCGCGTCGCCGAGTCCGGCGTCGAGTCCGCCGCCGAGGTGGAGCAGTACGCCGCCGCCGGCGCCGACGCCGTCCTGGTCGGCGAGGCCCTCGTGAAGCACGGAGCGCCCGAGCAGGCCCTCCAGCAGTTCCGCGCCGCCTCGGTGCGGGCCCGCTGACCCACACACCACCCACGCAGGAGGACCCCGCCATGTCCACCGACCCCTCCGCCGGCACCGCCGAGCGACCCGAGCGCTTCGGCGACCGGCCGGGCCCCTACTTCGGCCGCTACGGCGGGACGTGGATGCCCGAGTCCCTCATGGCGGCCCTCGCCCAGGTCACCGAGACCTACGAGGCCGCCCGGAGGGACCCCGACTTCGAGGCCGAGCTCAAGGGCCTGTACCGGGACTACATCGGGCGGCCCTCCCTGCTCACCGAGGTGCCCCGGTTCGCCGCGGACGTCCCCGGCGTGCGCATCTTCCTCAAGCGCGAGGACCTCAACCACACCGGCTCCCACAAGATCAACAACGTCATCGGCCAGGCCCTGCTGGCGAAGCGCATGGGCAAGACCCGCCTGATCGCGGAGACCGGAGCCGGCCAGCACGGCGTGGCGACCGCCACGGCCGCCGCCCTGTTCGGCATGGAGTGCACCGTGTACATGGGCGAGGAGGACACCCGTCGCCAGGCCCTCAACGTGGCCCGCATGCAGATGCTCGGCGCCAAGGTGGTGCCGGTGACGATCGGTGCGCGCACCCTGAAGGACGCCATCAACGAGGCGCTGCGCGACTGGGTGGCCTCGGTGGACACGACGCACTACCTGCTCGGCACCGTCACCGGCCCACACCCCTTCCCGGCGATGGTCCGGTACTTCCACTCGGTGATCGGCGAGGAAGCGCGCGCGCAGATCCTCGAGCAGACCGGCCGGCTGCCCCACGCCGTGGCCGCCTGCGTCGGTGGCGGCTCCAACGCGATGGGCCTGTTCTCCGGCTTCCTGGACGACGCGGACGTGCAGCTCTACGGCTTCGAGGCCGGCGGCGACGGGGTGGAGACCGGCCGCCACGCGGCCTCCATCACCCTCGGCCGCACCGGCGTGCTCCACGGGGCCCGCACCTACCTGATGCAGGACGAGGACGGGCAGACGATCGACTCGCACTCGATCTCCGCCGGCCTGGACTACCCCGCGGTCGGCCCCGAGCACGCCTGGCTCAACGACACCGGCCGGGCCGTCTACGAGCCGGTGACGGACACCGCCTGCATGGACGCCATGCTGCGTCTGACCCGGACCGAGGGCATCATGCCCGCGATCGAGTCCGCGCACGCCCTGGCCGGCGCCCTGTCCCTGGCCGAGCGCTGGATCGCCGCCGGCGAGGTCGGCGCGCACACGCCGGAGGGGCAGGAGCGGATCATCGTGGTGAACCTGTCCGGACGCGGGGACAAGGACGTGTCCACCGCGGCCGCCTGGTTCGGCCTGGGGAAGGCCGACGGGGACGCCGCCGCCGGCACCGCCGAGTCCAGCCCCGTGGTGGACGCCGCCGACGAAGCCGTGCGCGCCGACGCCGGTCTGGCACCCGGGGAGGAAGCCGCGGGTGAGCAGCACGACGCGCGGGCCGACGCGGCGGAGCAGACCGACGCCGCAGACCGGACGGACGTCACAGACCGCACCGACGCCGAGGAGGGCCGCCGATGAGCACCGCGACCGTGTCCAGGACCGCCGCCGCGATCGAGCGCGCCCGTGCCGCAGGCCGGACCGCCTTCGTCGGCTACCTGCCGGCCGGCTACCCGTCCGTGGACGAGTGCGTGGAGGCCGCCGTCGCACTGGCCGAGAACGGCGCCGACGTGATCGAGATCGGCCTGCCGTACACCGACCCGGTGATGGACGGCCCCGTGATCCAGGCCGCCACCCAGGCCGCCCTGGCCGCCGGGTTCCGCACGCACCAGGTGTTCGACATCGTCCGCCGGATCACGGAGCGCGTCGACGCGGCCGTGCTGATCATGACCTACTGGAACCTCGTGGACCGCATGGGCGTGGACGAGTTCGCCCGCCGCCTCGCCGAGGCCGGCGGTGCCGGCCTGATCACCCCGGACCTCGTGCCGGAGGAGGCGGCCGACTGGATGGCCGCGTCCGAGCGGCACGGCCTGGACCGCGTGTTCCTCACCGCCCCGTCCTCGCCCGCCGCCCGCGTGGAGCGGACCGTCGCCGACTCCCGCGGCTTCGTCTACGCCGTCTCCGTCATGGGCGTCACCGGTGCCCGCCAGGACGTCTCGGACGTCGCGGCCTCGGTCGTCTCCGCGGCCAAGGCGGCCGGTGCCGAGCACGTCTGCGTGGGCCTGGGCATCTCCCGGCCTGAGCACATCGCCGAGATCGGGGCCTACGCGGACGGCGCGATCGTGGGCACCGCCCTGGTCAAGGCCCTCGGCGACGGCGGCCCCGAGGCGGTCGGCCGCCTGGCCG
>NZ_JBNFOB010000224.1:0-3730 GCF_057364565.1 Micrococcus sp. LASM2_SD2
CGCCCTGCTCGCCGACCGTGCCGCTCGGCCGGCATCGAGCTGACCGTCCCGCCCGTCAACCTGTGCACCGACAACGGGGCGATGGTCGCCGCGCTCGGCGCACGCCTGGTGCGCGACGGCGTCGCCCCCTCCGACGCGTGGTTCGGCGCGGACCCGGGGCAGCCGGTCGAGGTCGTCAGCGTCTGAGCGCGCCCGGCCTCTTGCCGCGACGCCCGCGCGTTCCGTAGACAGGGCCCATGACCGGCCATGAGCACCCCCGCCCCGAGTCCACCTCCGCCGCCGTGGACGAGCAGATGCTGGAGGACTTCCTCAATCAGCACCTGCTCGGCTCCCGCTCCGGTGTGAAGGCGTTCCGCGCGGCTGAGCAGACCTGGGCCGGCACCCCGCAGGAGGCCGCGCTGCGACGCCTCGGCGACGCCGTCCAGGACGACCAGGACCGCCTCGAGGCGCTCATCGGCGAGCTGGGTCTCCGCACCCCGCTCGTGGACCGGGCCGCCGGCGCGGCGGCCGAGGCCGGCGGACGACTCAACCCCGTGAACGCGCTGCGCACGCGCGGCTCCGGCTGGACGCAGATCGAACTGGACCTGCTGCAGGGCATGCTCCAGGCCAAGTCCGCGATGTGGGAAGTCCTCGAACAGCTCGCGCCGCACCTGCCGGCGGTCGACGCCGCCGAGATGCACGCCCTGCGCCAGAGGGCCGCCGACCAGCAGCGCGAGGTCCAGCGCATCACCTCCGCCACCTTCGAGGGACGGTTCCTGGCCGGCTGAGGCCCGGGCTACTCCTCGCCCGTCTGATGCTCCCCGGACCGTCCGCCGTGCACCTCGGCGGGCAGCTCGTCCACCGGGGCGACGACGACGTCCTGCAGCTTCCAGTCCAGGGCGGCGATCGCGTCCCGCAGCGCGCAGCAGCGGCCCACCGTCACGTCCGCCCCCTCGTGCGGCACCACGAACATCTCGACGTGGAACACGTGGCCCTCGTCCCGGACGCGGGCGCCCGCTTGGCGCACCCACGGCTCCGCCCAGGCGACCCGCTCGGCACGGTCGATGAGCGGGTGCGGCCGGGCGCCGTCGATCGTGGCGGCGCGGCGGTCCGCCAGGTTCGTGACGGCCTCCTTGAGGTTCTTCCAGCCGTCCAGCACGATGCTCACGCCCACGAAGATCGCCGCCGCGGCGTCCGCCCACCACCAGCCCAGGCCGATGCCGGCCACGCCGACGATGGTAGCCACGCCCGTCTGCCAGTCCGCCTTGTTCATGTCCGCGTCCGCGTACAGCACGCGGTCGTGGAGCTGTTCGGCCAGCTTGAGCTTCTTGTGGCCGAGGATCATGGGCCCGGGCACGGACAGGGCCATCACGGCCATCATGAACCAGCCCTGCCACACGGTGTGCCCGAACAGGTCGAACGTGCCGATGGGCGGGTGCTCCGCCGTCAGCAGGCCCAGGAGGGAGTCGCCGACGAGGACCACGCCCATCACGGACAGGGCGACGGCGGCCACGAGGTGCCCCACCCCGACGGACCGGTGAGAGCCATAGGGTCGGGCCCGCGTCGGGGCCATGCGGGCCACGCGCAGGGCGACGAGGAACGCGATCGGCGGGATCAGGGAGAGCAGGTCCTCGATCCACGCGGCACGCATGGCCTGCGAGGAGCCCATCACGACCGCCACGAGGACGATCGTGACCACGATCACCCCCAGCGTCGCCCATTCGAGCCGCATGGCCTGCTGGACCACGCGCTCGATCTCCGGGGGCAGCTCCGTGGCGCCGAAGCGGCGCCCGCTCGGCCCCTTCTCCCGGGTGTCCCGCCGCGTCATCGGGGCTCCTCCGCTGCGCGCTGGTCGAAGTACTCCTCGAGGGCCGTGAGCATCTGATTCTCACCCAGGGGCACGGCCATCACGAGCTTCACCGGCTCGCCGTCCGGACCCTGGGCCTCGGCGTAGTCGCGGGTGATGCTCGCGTGCGACGTCCACGGGGACGCGGAGGTCAGGCCGCCGGCGACCAGGTCCATGTCGCGCTTCTCCAGCGCGGTCATCAGCGCCTCCTCCCCGGCCACGGTCCACTCGACGCGTGCGTCGTGCGCCGCCGCGAAGCCGCGGATCAGGTCGGGCTCGGGGGCCGACGGGCTCGGCGCCCGAGGCGTCCACGTGGGGCGGTGGTGCACGACGCCGGCGCGCAGCACCCCGCCCGTGACGCGGTCCAGGGTGCCGTTCGGGTCGGCCGGGTAGCCGGAGGAGGTGCAGGCGGTGAACCCGAGGGCGGCGCCCCCGAGCAGGCCCGTCAGGGCGGCCCGGCGGGTGATGGTCATCGTCCTCATTCCGTGGGCGAGTGCGAGCGGTGCCCGGCGTTGCCGAGGCCTTCGGCGCCGTCGAGATGGTCGAGCACGAGGCGGACCGCCTCCCGGGCGTCGGTGGTCTCGGACCAGCCGGTCGCGGCGCGCAGGGCCGTGGTGTCCATGATGGGCGCCGCCGCGGCCATATCCACCCACCCCGGGTCGGTGGGCTGCAGCCGTGCCCGGTAGCTCAGCGCCGCGGCCGCGCGGAACAGGCCCACGGGCAGCTCCAGGATGCGGCGGGCCCCGAGGACGGTGCCCATGGTGTGCGCGTCCAGCACGGGTTCGGCTGCCACATTGAAGGCGCCGCCCGCGCGGTGGGCGATCACGCGCCAGTACGCGTCCGCCACGTCCTGGGCCGTGAGCGCCTGGAATCGCAGGCCCCGCGGGAACGGCAGCACCGGGGTACGCAGGCGGGCGACCAGCCGGGCGGGGACGAGGTCGCCCAGGAAGTAGTCCTTGATCTCGGGTCCGGCGGCGGACTGGAAGATCAGCCCGGGGCGCAGCCGGGTCACCAGCAGCTCGGGGTGCTCGGCCTGCACACGGTCGAGGACCGACTCGACCTCGGCCTTCTGTGCGGCGTAGTGCGAGGTCGGGACCCCGGTGGTGGGGTGGGACTCGGCCACGGCGCAGCCCTTCGGCCCGGGCCCGTACGCGCCCACCGAGGACGCGTAGACCAGGTGGGGCACGCCCGCCTCGGCCACGGCCCGGAACACCCGCTCGTTGCCGGCCACGTTGACGGCCCGCAGGTGGTCGCGGTCGCGGTTGGGGCGGATCACCCACACCAGGTCGACGACGGCGTCGGCGCCGGAGACGATCTCGCGGCCAGCCGCCCCGCGGCCGCGGGCTCCGCGACGTCCAGGCGGTGCCACTCGACGCCGTCGTAGGGCGCTCCGGCCCGGTCCGGGCCGCGTCGGCTCACGCCCACGATCGAGCTCACCTCGTCCGCGGCCTGGAGGCGGTGCAGGACAGCGGTGCCGACGTTGCCCGTCGCACCCAGGACGACGATCCTCACGGCTTCAGCACCACCTTGATGCAGCCGTCCTCCTTCTTCTGGAACGTCTCGTAAAGGGCGGGCGCGTCCTCGAGCGGGGCGGTGTGCGTGGCCAGGTCGAGCACGCCGAGGGGGTCGGACGGGTCGTCGAGCAGGGGCAGCAGGTCGTCCACCCAGCGACGGACGTTGCACTGGCCCATCGTCAGGGTGACCTGCTTGTCGAACAGGGTGAGCATCGGCATCGGGTCCTTCATGCCGCCGTAGACCCCGGAGAGCGACACCGTGCCGCCGCGCCGGACCGCGTCGATCGCGGTGTGGAGGGCGCTCAGGCGGTCGACGCCGGCGGTCTTCATGGCCGCCCGGCCGAGCGCGTCGGGCAGCAGGCCCACAGCGGTGTGGGCCGCATGCCCCGCC
>NZ_JBNFOB010000225.1:0-3710 GCF_057364565.1 Micrococcus sp. LASM2_SD2
CCGGATCCGGTGGCGGCGGATGCCGGGACGCCTGGCACGACGGCCCCATCACCCCCGAGCCGTTCATGCTGCGAGTGCTGGCGTCCGCTCTGCGCTGATCGGCAGGGCGGCGGTCTCGGCCTCCGCCGGGTCCGGTTCGGCAGCGGAGGCCGCGTCCGCGCGGCGGCCGGTGAAGTGCTCGGCGAGGTCCTCCAGCACCGTGTCCACCACGAAGGGGATGGCCCCGTGCATGGACCGCGGGGACAGCTCGAACGTGGAGGTCGGCATGGCCGCGTGCAGGCGCCGCACCACCTCCTGGAAGTAGGCCGCGGACCGCTCGCCGCACATCAGGTGCACCGGGACGGAGACCCCGGCGAAGTCCTCGGGGCGGTCGTCCTCGTGTAGGGCGGCCGTGAGCTCGCGGCTCAGCGTCGGCAGCATGCGGCGGGCCGCCCGGCCCAGCGGGGTGGCCACCAGACCGGCGAAGGTGAAGGTCAGAAACCACTCGGGCACCCGGGAGAGCACGGCGGAGGACGGCAGCCCGTGCTGGAGGATGGCCAGGCCGCGGCCGGTCCGGCCCTGGACGACCGCCTGCTCCAGGCGGGCCAGCCAGCGTGCGGTGCGCGGTCCGTCCAGGTTCACGCACGGGTCGTAGAGGGCGGTGCGCTCCGGGACCAGCTCCGTGGGGAACCCGCCGCCGCGGGCCTGCGCCTGCAGCGCGTTGAGCACCACGGAGCCGCCGAGGGAGTGACCCACCAGGTGCCGGGCCCCGGCGTGGGCCAGGACGGCGGCGAGGTCGGAGACCTCGGTGTCCATCGAGTAGTCCTCCGGCTGCGCGGCGGAGTCTCCGCGGCCGCGCCGGTCGTAGACGTCCACCGCCCAGTCCCGCCCGGACAGCTCGCGCAGGCGGGCGCGGAGCACGTGGGCGAAGGGCCTGTAGTACCAGGCGCTCAGGTGCGCTCCGACCACCACCACGACGCGGCGGCGTCCCGGGGCGTGCTCGTCGCCGCAGGTGGTGACGGCCAGGTGGGAGCCGTCCGCGGCCGTCGCCGTGGAGTGGGTGCAGCGAGCGGTGCGCAGCGCGCGCACCAGACGGCGGGTGCGGGTCAGGAGCCTCACGCGGGGTTCACGCAGGCCGGGATCTCGCCGCCGGTGGCCATGCCGATCGCATTGCGGGCGGTGAGCACGGCCATCTCGTCCCGGGTGTTCCGGGTGGCCGAGCCCAGGTGCGGCAGGACCATGACGTTGTCCAGCCCGGCCAGGCCCGCGGCCATGGCCGGCTCGTCCTCGAAGACGTCCAGGCCCGCGCCGAACAGGTGGCCCGAGCGCAGCGCCTCCACCAGAGCGGCCTCGTCCACCACGGGGCCGCGGGCGGTGTTGATCAGCACCGCGCCGCGCTTCATGCGGGCCATGACATCCGCGTCCACGAGGTGGCGGGTGTCCTCGGTGAGCGGCACGTGGAGGGAGAGGATGTCCGCGCGCTCCACGAGCTCCTCCCAGCGGACCTGCTCCACCCGGCCGGCGAGCGCGCCGAGCTCCTCGGCGGAGACCTCGCGGTGGGCCGGCGGGCGCGGGGCGAACACCACGTCCATGCCGAAGGCGAGGGCGCGCTCGGCCACGGCCTTGCCGATGCGGCCGAAGCCGGCCAGCCCCAGGGTGGCCCCCTTGACGTCCTTGCCGACCAGCAGGTCCGGCTTCCAGCCGGTGAACTCGCCGGCCCGCATCATGCGCTCGCCCTCGTAGGCGCGGCGGGTGACGCCGAGGATCAGCAGCAGGGCGATGTCCGCGGTGGCGTCCGTGAGCACGTCCGGGGTGTTGCCCACGCGGATGCCGGCGGCGGTGGCGGCGTCCACGTCGATGTTGTTGTAGCCCACCGCGTAGTTGGCGATGCCCTTGAGCTGGGCCGTCTCGAGCGTGGCGGCGTCGAACTTCTGGTCCAGGGCACAGACGACCACGTCGTAGACGCCGGAGGCGGCCAGCTCGGGCAGGGCGGCGTTGCCGCCGACGTCCTCGCCGTGGGTGACCTCACCGGCCTCGCGGAGCAGGGCCAGGCCGGGCTCGGGCAGGTCGATCATCGTGAGGAAGCGGGCGGTCATGGACACCTCCGGGGTCAGGGCGGGCGGACGGCGGGGTGCTACGGCCGCCGCGGGGGCCGGCGAGCGCCCCGCCTCGGGCACTGCGTTTCAGGCTAGGCCGGCCCGGGACGGGGGGGCAGGGGGTGAACAAGACGGAGACCGTTGACGATCGTCAACCATTGACTAGAATCAATGATTGACTTCACGCAACCACCTTCCAGAGTGCGCCGCCGTGCGCCTCGGCCCGCCGGACGCCGCCCCGCCAGGGGGCGCCCGGGGGCCCGGCGCCAGAGCCCCGCCTCCCCTGCACAGAAAGACCGCATGTCCACCACGAACCCGGAGACGTCGTCCGTCTCGATCGTCGCCGCCGACCCGCAGGTGCGGCACCGCAGGATCCTCCAGGCCCTGACCGGCCTGCTCCTCGGCATGTTCGTCTCGATGATCGCCAACACGGTGGTCTCCACGTCTCTGCCGGTGATCGTCCACGACCTCGGCGGCGACCAGTCCACCTACACCTGGGTGGTCACGGCGATGATGCTCGCCACCGCGATCGCCACGCCGATCTGGGGCAAGCTCGCGGACCTGTACTCCCGCAAGCTCCTGTTCCAGATCGCGATCGTCGTGTTCGTGGCCGCCACCGCGGCCGCCGGGTTCGCCCAGGACCCGGTGTGGATGATCTCCTGCCGCGTCCTGCAGGGCCTGGGCGGCGGCGGCCTGATCGCCCTGTCCCAGGTGATCATGGCGGACATCATCAGCCCCCGTGAGCGGGGCCGCTACATGGGCCTGTTCGGTGCGGTGATGGCTGTGGCCACCGTGGGCGGTCCGCTGCTCGGCGGCCTCGTCACGGACACCCTCGGCTGGCGCTGGAACTTCTTCGTCTCCGTCCCCTTCGCCCTCGCAGCCCTGGTGATGGTGGAGAAGAACCTCAAGCTGGAGCGCCTGCCCCGGCGGAAGGCGAACATCGACCTGCTCGGCATCGCCCTGATGGCCGCCTCCACCACCCTGCTGCTGCTCTGGGTCACCCGCGCCGGCCAGGACTTCGCGTGGGTCTCCGTCACCAGCGCCTGGATGGTGGGCGGCTCCCTGCTGGCCGCCGTCCTGTTCGTGGTGGTCGAGCGCCGCGTGTCCGAGCCGCTGATCCCCCTGCGCCTGTTCCGAGACCGCACCTTCACCCTCGCCGTGGTGGCCTCCCTGGCCGCCGGCCTGGCGATGTTCGGCTCCGGCGTCTACCTGGCCCAGTACATGCAGCTCGCCCGCGGCGCCACGCCATCCCAGGCCGGCTTCATGACGCTGCCGCTGATGGCCGCGTTCCTCGTCTCCTCCACGCTGGCCGGCCGCCGCATCACGCAGTACGGCAACTGGAAGCGGTACCTCGTGGCCGGCTCCGTGTTCCTCACCATCGGCCTCGGTCTGCTCGGCACCCTGCGGTATGACACGAACTTCGCGCTCGTCTGCCTCTACATGGCCCTGGTGGGCCTCGGCATGGGCATCATGATGCAGAACCTGGTGCTGGTTGTGCAGAACACCGCCGACCCGCACAACATGGGCGCGGCCACCTCCGGCGTCACCTTCTTCCGCACGCTCGGCGGCTCGGCCGGCGTGGCGGCGATGGGCGCCACCGGTGGCCACCACCGTGGCCGACGGCATCCGGGGCCG
>NZ_JBNFOB010000226.1:0-3707 GCF_057364565.1 Micrococcus sp. LASM2_SD2
CGCGGTGGCCGAGAACTTCTTCTCGCACCTGAAGACCGAGGCCTTCCTCGATGGGTACCCGGCCACCGTGGCCGAGATGACCGCAGCTTTGGAGTCCTACATCCAGTGGTACAACTACCACCGGATCCAGCAACGACTCGAGGGCCTGACCCCGATGAAGTATCGGGAACAGGCCCTCGAGGAAGACAGGGCGCTTACGCTCTGATTACCAGTCCAACAACCGGGGACCAGTGCACACCTCGCGAGGTGACGTCCCGTCGGTGTTCCCCGGCCTGGGGGAGGGGTCAGCGGCCGCGCAGGCCCCGTCGGTCCGGCCGGGCCTTCATGGGGTCCACACCCTTGGGGATCGGCAACCTGGCCGAGCCGATGGCGGACAGGCGCTTGTCGATCGCGTTCACCTCGTGCTTGGTGAGCTTCTTCTCCATCGCCTTCATCGTCTTGGTGAGCCTGTGCAGCGGCACCTGGCCCTCGCCGTGGCCGGTCTCCACCACGCGCACCGGCACGTTCGGCAGGAACCGCTCCATGGCGCGCTGCTCCTTCTGCACCAGCTTGGCGATGCGGTTGGAGGGGCCCTCGGTCACCAGGACGACGCCCGGACGGCCGATCGCGCGGTACACCACGTCCTGGGTGCGCGGGTTCACCGCCACGGGCTCCTGGCCGACGATCCAGCCTCGCTTCAGGGTGGACAGGGCGGCACCGGAGGCACCCGGGCGGCCGTCGATCTGGGCGAACATCGCCCGCTCGGCGAAGCGGTTCATGACGATGATGGCCACGAGCACGCCGAACGGGATCGCGATCAGCAGCCAGGTGATCCAGTTGTTCAGCAGCAGGCCGATGAGCAGGCCCACCAGCAGGGTGGCGACGAACGCCAGGACCATCCACAGCACCAGCTTGGGGTAGTGCTGGCGGGTCATGGAGAAGACCTGCTTGAGCTGGGTGATGATGCCCGGCTTGCGGCTGCGGTCGGCGCGCTTGGCGGCGCGGTCGGACTTCTTGTCCGCCTTCATCTGCCGACGGCGGTCGCGCTGCATCGCCTTGACCTCCTTGAGGGAGGGCGTGGACGAGCCGGTCTGGGAGGATGCGGAGTTCTTGGCCATAGCCTGTCCAGTCTACCTGCGCGGATCAGCCCATGCGGGCGACGACAGCGGCGGCCTCCTGGCGCGCCGTCGACTCTCCGGCCAGCTGGGACAGGTGCTCCGGCAGCTCGCGGCCCAGCTTCTCCAGGGCCGAGGCGTAGAGCTTGCCGGCGCGGTAGGACGAACGCACCAGCGGGCCGGCCATGACGCCGGCGAAGCCGATCTCCTCCGCGCGCTTCGACCAGTCCACGAACTCCTGCGGCTTCACCCAGCGGTCGATCGGGTGGTGCAGCTTGGAGGGCCGCACGTACTGGGTGATGGTGATGATGTCGCAGCCGGCCTCGTGCAGGTCCACGAGCGCCTGGTCGATCTCATGGTCCTCCTCGCCCATGCCGAGGATCAGGTTGGACTTGGTGACGAGCTCGTCCGCCTTCGCCATGGAGAGCACCTTGAGGGACTTCTCGTAGGTGAAGGCCGGGCGGATCCTGCGGAAGATGCGGGGGACGGTCTCCAGGTTGTGCGCGAACACCTCGGGGCGGGCGTCGAAGACCTGCTGGACCAGCTCCGGCACCGCGCCGAAGTCCGGGGGCAGGATCTCCAGTCCCGTGTTCGGGTTCAGCTCGTGGACCTTGCGGATGGTCTCCGCGTAGAGCCACGCGGCGCCGTCCTTCTGGTCGTCACGGGCCACGCCGGTGACGGTGGCGTAGCGCAGGTTCATCTCCCGGATGTTCTCCGCGACCTTCTGCGGCTCCTCCATGTCCAGCGGACGCGGCCTGCCGGTGGCGATGTCGCAGAAGTCGCAGCGGCGCGTGCAGATGTCCCCGCCGATGAGGAAGGTGGCCTCGCGGTCCTCCCAGCATTCGTAGATGTTGGGGCAGCCGGCCTCCTCGCACACGGTGTGCAGGCCGGAGCCCTTCACCTTGTTCTTCAGGCCGATGTACTCCGGGCCCATGTGGACCTTCGCCTTGATCCACTCCGGCTTGCGCTCGACCGGGACCTCGGCGTTGCGGGCCTCGACGCGGAGCAGGCGGCGGCCGTCGGGTGCAGGGCTCATGCGGGGTGTCCTTCCGGGGTGGCGGTGGAGATGTACTGGGGGGCGAGCTCGGCGAGGTGGCGCTCGAGCACGGGGCGGACGTCGGCCGGGGTGACGGTGCGGCCGGTCTCCGCGCTGAGGGTGGTGGTGGAGGCGTCGGCGATGCCGCACGCGATGATCGAGGAGTACGGGTCCAGGGAGTTGGAGCAGTTCAGCGCCCAGCCGTGCATGGAGACGCCGTCGTGGATCGACAGGCCGATGGCGCCCAGCTTGCGGTCCGGGCGGAGCCGGCCGTCCTCGGCCTGGTCGGCCGGGCACCAGATCCCCGCCCGGCCGTCCACGCGGAGGGCGTTGACACCGTACTCGGCGGCGGTCCGGATCAGCAGTTCCTCGATGAACCAGACGAAGTCCTTCACGTGGGCGCGATCGCGCAGTCGGACGATCGGGTAGCCGACGAGCTGGCCCGGCCCGTGCCAGGTGATCTTGCCGCCGCGGTCCACGTCGATGACCTCGGCGCCGTCCGTGGGGCGCTCGGAGTCCTCGGTGCGCCGGCCCGCCGTGTACACGGGGGCGTGCTCGAGCAGGAGGATCTCGCCGTCGGACTCGCCGGCGACGACCCGGGCGTGCAGGGAACGCTGCAGATCCCACGCCTTCCGGTAGTCGACGAAGTCCGGATCGAGGCCGAGGACGCGCACCGGAGGTGGAGTGAGCTCAGACATGCCCGCCACTCTATCGGTTCGACGCCGCTCTGTGGATAACCCCGGGGTCGTGCCCCGCGCCGGGCCAGAATGGCGATGGCGGGTCCGCTCCGGCCCGCCCTGGAGGCACGGGAGGGGGACCCGAGATGGACGAGACAGAGGGGACGGCGCATCAGGCCCGGCCGCCGAGGGCACCGGGCTGGACGGCGGTCCGCCGGCTCGGTGCGGGAGCAGACGCGGAGGTCTGGGAGGTCGAGGGCGCCGCCGGAGAACGAGCGGCGCTCAAGGTGCCGATGCCGGGCGGCGAGGACTCGCTGCTGCAGGAGGCCGAGGCGCTGCGCTACCACCGGCATCGTCATCTGGCGGCGCCGCTGGGGCAGGTGCAGACCGACCGCGGCCGGGGACTGCTCAGCGAGCTGCTGCCCGGAGGGAGCCTGGCGGCCCTGGTGCGTTCCGGCGGCCCCCTGCGCGCCGCACGCATGCGGACGGCCGTGGTGCCCGTGGCCCAGGCCCTGCATTCCCTGCACTCCGAGGGGATCGTCCACGGCGACGTCTCGCCCTCCAACATCCTCTTCGACGTGGACGGGCGGCCGGCGTTGGCGGACCTGGGCGCCTCCAGGCTGCTCGGCGGACCCTCCCGTGGCGGCGCCACCCCCGGGTTCGCCGCCCCGGAGGTCCTGGACCCGGACGCGGCGTCAGGGGAGTCGGTGACCGCGGCTGCAGACGTCTACGGCCTCGGGGCCGTCGCCTGGTTCGCACTGACGGGCCGCGCGCCCGGCGCATTGGAGGACCGTGCGCCCCTGCCTGTGCTGGTGCCCGAGGCGACGCCGAGCTGGGCGATCTGCTCGACGCCTGCCTCGACCCCGGACCCGACCCCTGCGCCCGAGCGCCGAGGAGCTG
>NZ_JBNFOB010000227.1:0-3666 GCF_057364565.1 Micrococcus sp. LASM2_SD2
GACGGCGTCCACGCCGCGGGCCCGGCGCAGGCGCCTCGCCCGCCCCCCGAGCCCTGCCCCCACCCTAGCGACGGCAACAGAACGGTCTCACCTCCGCAGCATCGGCCCGTGTCACTAGGATGAGGACCATGAGCGCACAGAACGAGCAGCAGTACCGCATCGAGCACGACACGATGGGCGAGGTGAAGGTCCCGGCGGATGCCCTCTACCGGGCCCAGACCCAGCGTGCCGTGGAGAACTTCCCGATCTCCGGCAAGACCCTGGAGCCGGCCCACATCCACGCCCTGGCCCAGATCAAGAAGGCCGCCGCGAAGGCGAACGCGGAGCTGGGCATCATCTCCCAGGAGCGCGCGGACGCGATCGTGAAGGCCGCCGACGAGGTCATCTCCGGCGCCCACGACGACCACTACCCGATCGACGTCTTCCAGACCGGTTCGGGCACCTCCTCGAACATGAACACCAACGAGGTGCTCGCCACCCTCGCGACCCGGGCCCTGAAGGAGGCCGGCTCCGAGGAGGAGGTCCACCCGAACGACCACGTGAACGCCTCCCAGTCCTCGAACGACGTGTTCCCGACCTCCGTGCACGTCGCCGTGACCGACGCCCTGATCAACGACCTGATCCCGGCGTTCGAGCGCCTGGCCTCCTCCCTCGAGGCGAAGGCCGAGGAGTTCAAGGGCATCGTGAAGTCCGGCCGCACCCACCTCATGGACGCCACCCCGGTGACCCTGGGCCAGGAGTTCGGCGGGTACGCCGCGCAGGTCCGCTACGGCATCGAGCGCGTGCAGTCCTCGCTGCCGCGCGTGGCCGAGGTCCCGCTCGGCGGCACCGCCGTGGGCACGGGCATCAACACCCCGAAGGGCTTCTCGTCCCGCGTGATCGAGCTGCTCGCCGAGGAGACCGGCCTGCCGATCACCGAGGCCCGCGACCACTTCGAGGCCCAGGCGAACCGCGACGGCCTCGTGGAGGCCTCCGGCCAGCTGCGCAACATCGCGTACTCGATCATGAAGATCAACAACGACCTGCGCTGGATGGGCTCCGGCCCGAACACCGGCCTCGGCGAGATCGCCATCCCGGACCTGCAGCCGGGCTCCTCGATCATGCCGGGCAAGGTCAACCCGGTGATCTGCGAGGCCGCGATCATGGTGTGCGCCCAGGTGGTCGGCAACGACACCACCGTGGCCCTGTCCTCCACCAACGGCGCCTTCGAGCTGAACGTCGGCATCCCGGTGATGGCCGCCAACCTGCTCGAGTCCATCCGCCTGCTCGCCAACACCTCCCGCGTGATGGCGGACAAGATGATCGACGGCCTGACCGCCAACGAGGAGCGCTGCACCTTCCTGGCCGGCGCCTCCCCGTCCATCGTCACCCCGTTGAACAAGGTGATCGGCTACGAGGCCGCCGCCAAGATCGCCAAGCACTCCGTGGCCAGCAAGATGACCGTCCGCGAGGCGGTCGTGGACCTCGGCTACGTGGAGCGCGGCGAGGTCACCGAGGAGCAGCTGGACCAGGCCCTCGACACCATGTCCATGACACACCCGGGCGAGTGATCCCGGACGGTGCCTGACGGCACCTGACACACGACGACGGCGCGGCCCCCTGACAAGGGGACCGCGCCGTTCCGTAGTGGAACCTTCCCTGTCCCGACGACGGCCGCGGACGGCTACTCCACAGTCACCCGGACGCAGGGGGGGGGGACGGCCTGCACAGGGGCGGGCCCAGGGCTGTGCAGATTTTCAGCAAACTCATCGAACGGAAAGCTCTGACCTGGGGCTTCTCTGATGAGGAAGATCACCGGTGCACCCACGATCGACGCCGTCGAGACCCGAACACCTCGATCGGCCTGTGGGTAGAGACCACGAACTCGACTTCAGGGACAGTGCGGATCGACAGCGTCACCCAGACCTATGCCTTCAGTCAGCCGATCACCATTCGGCAGTCGCCCACCACGGGTGCGAGCCAGAGCGGTACATACCTGGGGTCCCAGCCACAGTGAAGTGGGCTGACGCGGCGGGTGCCAAGACCACGTCCAAGACGTTCCCCACGACGCAGACCGTCACCTGACCTCAGCGGAGCGAGAACGCCAGCACCACCGCCGCGCCCACGAGCATCGGCGGCCCGAACGGCAGGCCGTCGAGCCGTGCGCGGCGCATCAGCACCATGGCGACGGCCACCAGCCCGCCGAGCAGGATCGCCAGCACACCCGCCGCCACCGTGGCCCGGGCCGAGCACCCCTGTGTAGAGGCCCAGTCCGCCGGCGAGCTTCACGTCCCCCATGCCCAGGCCTCCGCGGGTGAGCAGGTGCAGCACCAGCATGGCCACCAGGTAGCCGAGGCCGCCGAGCATCGCGGTCGCCAAAACGGAGGCGTCACCGGTCAGCGCCGCCACCGCAGCCGCCGTCAGCACTCCCCCGAGGGCCAAGGCACCCGTCCAGCGGTTCGGCAGCCGGTGTTCACGGCAGTCGGCCGCGAACAGCACCACCGCGCAGACCGCGGCCCACACGAGGCCGGCGATCCAGCCAATCTGCGCCACCGTCCCGGCGACGCTCCCCCCTCCTCCGGAGGTCAACTCCCACCCCATGGGGACCACTTTATGAGACGGCCGCAGATCGTCCGGATTCACTCCACAGATCCTGTTGCGCGGTCCACCCGCAGGGGGATAGAGTGACACTTGTTGAACGGGAGGTAACTTTCCGTTCGACCTTGAAAGACCCCATGGCCTCGATCCCGTTTCAAGGGGCCATGGTGGCGGGCTTCCTCGGTCCCACATCCCCCCTCCACGGGGCCGAGCACCCCCGCCCGGGGCCGCTGCTTCGCGCAGCGGCCCCTTTTCATGTCCGGATCATCAGGGCCACAGCCCTTCGCGGCCCGGGGCGGCCGACGGCGTGCTCCGCGCCGTGGCGCCCCGTCCGCTCAGCGGCCGCGCTCCTCCAGCAGCTCCGTCACCAGGGCCGCGATCTCCGAGCGCTCGGAGCGGGTCAGCGTCATGTGCCCGAACAGCCGGTGGCCCTTGAGCGTCTCCACCACGGCCGCGATGCCGTCGTGGCGGCCGACACGCAGGTTGTCCCGCTGAGCCACGTCATGGGTGAGGACCACCTTCGAGTTCCGGCCCATCCGGGAGAGAACCGTGAGCAGCACGTTGCGCTCCAGGGACTGGGCCTCGTCGACCACCACCCACGCGTCGTGCAGGGAGCGGCCGCGGATGTGGGTCAGCGGCAGGACCTCCACGAGGCCGCGGTCCATGACCTCGTCGATCACGTTGTCCGAGACCACCGCGGAGAGCGTGTCATAGACGGCCTGCGCCCACGGATTCATCTTCTCTGCCTCGCTGCCGGGGAGGTAGCCCAGCTCCTGGCCGCCCACCGCGTACAGCGGCCGGAAGACCACCACCTTGCGGTGCTCCCGGCGCTCCATCACGGCCTCCAGACCGGCGCACAGCGCCAGCGCGGACTTGCCGGTGCCCGCCCGGCCTCCCAGGGACACGATGCCCACGGAAGGATCCATCAGCAGGTCGATCGCCAGCCGCTGCTCCGCGGACCGGCCCTGCAGGCCGAAGACCTCGCGGTCGCCCTTGACCAGGTGGGCGCGGCCGCCCTCGCCGACCCGCGCCAGCGCTGAGCGCGCGGGCTGGTGGAGGACCAGGCCGGTGTTCAGCCGGCAGGGCCTC
>NZ_JBNFOB010000228.1:0-3656 GCF_057364565.1 Micrococcus sp. LASM2_SD2
GCAGGCTCCATGCCCCCGCCTGCAGGGGCGGCCAGCAGCACGGCCGCGGCGTTCAGCGCGTTGTGGGGGTGCCGGGCACCTGCAGGCGCACGGACAGGACGGTGCCGTCCGCGAACTCATAGCGCACCCCGCTGCCCGACGCCCGACTCCCCCGGGTCCACGAGGGTCTCGGCCACCAGCAGGTCCGGACGGACCCCGTCCCGCTCCGCGGTGCCGTACGTCAGCACACGGCAGCGCGCCTCGGAGCGGGCCCAGGCGGCCAGGCCGGCCGCGCCGTCGTCGTCCAGGCAGGCGATGAGCGCGCCGCCCTCGGCGGCGTCAGGGAGCCGGCCCGCGAAGGTGCGGAACACCTCGTGGACCGCCTCCTCCGTGCAGTAGTGGTCCAGGTGGTCCGCCTCGACCGTGGTGACGATCGCGACCGTGGACGGGTAGTTCACGAGGGTGCCGTCCGACTCGTCGGCCTCGGCCACGAACCACTCGCCCTCCCCGTGGGCCGCGTTGGTCCCCAGACCCGCGACGGCGGCGCCCACCGCGAACGTCGGCCGCCAGCCGGCCTCCGTGAAGGCCATGGCGGCCATGGACGACGTGGTCGTCTTGCCGTGGGTGCCGGCGACGGCCAGCACCCGGTGGCCCCGCATCGCCAGCGCCAGGCCCTCGGAGCGGTGCATCATGCGCAGGCCGCGCGCGGCGGCGGCGTCGTACTCGGGGTTGCCGGGACCGGCGATCGAGGACGCGATCACGCAGGTAACGTCCTCGCCGACGTTCTCCGGGGCGTACCCGACGCTGATCCGGGCACCGCCCTGGGCCAGCTGGTGCATGACCGGCAGGTCCTTCGCGTCGGTGCCGGAGACCGGGACGCCCTGGTCCTGAAGGATCCGGGCGACGCCCGAGACCCCGACTCCGCCGATGCCGAGGAAGTGGACACGCCCCTCGGTGGGCAGGTCGTCCGGGTGCGTGGGGGTGCGGTCGCTCATCGGCGTGCTCCTTCGGCTGCGGCCTCACGGGTGAGTCGGGCCATCTTCTGGTCGGCGTCGCGCACCCCGTGGGAGGCGGAGGCGGCGGCCATGGCGGACAGGCGCTCCGGCGAGGACGCCAGCGGGATGAGCTCGCGCCGGATCCACTCCGGGCCGAAGGCGGCATCGCGGACGAGCAGCGCGCCGCCGTCGGCGACGACCTGCTCCGCGTTCAGGGCCTGCTCGCCGTTGCCGATGGGCAGCGGCACGAAGACGGCCGGCAGGCCGACGGCGGCGACCTCGCACACGGTGCCGGCGCCGGAGCGGGCGACGATGAGGTCCGCCACGGCGTAGGCCTGCTCCATGCGGTCCAGGTACTCCCGCTGGTGGTAGCCCTCGCGCACCACGCGCCCGCCGGCGGCGTCCCTGACCTCCTTGCCGCGACCGGTCAGGTGGAGCACCTGCAGGCCCGCGCCCAGCAGGTCGTCGAGGGCCCCCTGGACCGTCCGGTTCACGGACAGGGCGCCGGAGCTGCCTCCGGTGACCACCACCGTGGTGCGCGCCGGGTCCAGCCCGAGCTCGGCGGCCGCCTCGGCCCGTGCCGCAGTGCGGTCCAGGGCGGACACCTCGCGGCGCATGGGCATGCCGACCCACTCTGCGCCCGTGAGCGGGGTCTGCTTCAGGGCGACCGCCACCCGGGCGGCCGAGCGGGCGCCGAGCCGGTTGGCGAGCCCGGGCCGAGCGTTCGCCTCGTGGACGACGGTCGGGATGCGCAGGGACCTGGCCGCCAGGTACATCGGGGTCGCCACGTAGCCGCCGACGCCGACGAGCACGTCCGCCTCCCGCCGGCGCAGGATCTGCTTCGCCTGCTCGACGGCCGTGCGGAAGCGGCCGGGGAAGCGCAGCACGTCCATGGAGGGCCGGCGCGGGAAGGGCACGCGCTCGATCGTGTCCAGCTCGAATCCGGCCTCCGGGACGAGGCGGGTCTCCATGCCGGAGGCGGTGCCGACCATGGTGCAGACGGCCGAGGCCGGGGCCGCGCCGTCCGGGCCGGGGGCCGGTGACTGCAGGGCCCGCGCGATGGCCAGCATCGGCGAGATGTGCCCGGCGGTGCCGCCGCCGGCGAGGACCACGTGCAGCGGTCGGTCGGTGGAGGGGACGGTCATGCTCAGGCCTCCTGGGTCTGGGGTGCGGTGCTCGGGTCGGACGGTCGGAAGGATGCCTCATGGGCCTGCTGGGCGGCTAGATGCGCCAGGCGCCGCTCGTGCCGTGCGAAGGACAGGACGATGCCCACGGCCGTCAGGGCCAGCGTCAGGGCGGAGCCTCCGTAGGAGATGAACGGCAGCGGCACGCCCACCACCGGCAGCAGTCCCGAGACCATGCCGGCGTTCAGGAATGCCTGTCCCACGAACCACGCGATGATGCCCCACGTCGCCACCCGGATGAACGTGGACCGCGTCTGCGCCGCCACGCGGTACATGCCGAGGGCCAGCACCGCGAACAACCCGATCACGAGCAGCGTGCCCAGCAGGCCCAGCTCCTCGCCGAGGATCGTGAAGATGAAGTCGTTCTCCGCCTCGGGGATGTAGCTCCACTTCTGACGGGACTGGCCGAGGCCGACGCCCCACCAGCCGCCGGAGGCGAGCGCGTAGAGGCCGTGGGCGGGCTGGAAGCAGGGGTCGGAGGTGTGTTCGCAGGCCGCCTCGACCCCGAGCCACACCTGCACCCGGAGCATGCGGTGCGCCGCGAAGAGCGTGAGCCCGATCGTCACGACCGCGGCCAGGACCGCCGTGACGAGGAAGACGATCCGATGGGTGCCGGCCACGTACAGCACGGCGGCCAGGACCAGCAGGACGATGATGGCCGTGCCGAGGTCGCGGCCGTACATGATCAGGCCGAGGACCACGAGCCCGCCCGGGGCGATCACCGGCACCAGCGCATGCTTGACCTGCTTCACCAGCCGGCCCTTGCGGGCCATGACTGCCGCGCCCCAGAGCGCCAGGGACAGCTTCGCCAGCTCCGAGGGCTGGCCGGTGACCGGGCCGAGCCGGATCCAGTTGCGGTTGCCGCCCACCTCCATGCCGAGCGAGGTGAAGGCCACCAGGGCCAGCAGGATGATCGCCACCAGCAGCGCGGGCCAGGCCAGGCGTCGGATCCACGTGACGGGGGTGAAGGCGGCGACCGTCAGGGCGAGAACGCCCACGATCGCCCACATCGACTGGCGCAGGAACAGGGAGTACGAGCCGCCGGACCCGATGGCCTCGACCGAGGACGAGGACAGCACCATGACCAGGCCGATGACCGTGAGCACCGCGGTGCTGCCGGCGATCATCAGGACCGTCATGTCGAGCATGCGGCGGCCCTCGAGGGCCGCCCAGAACCGGTCCAGGCCACGCCGCACGGAGCTCGGGCCGCCGGAGGACTTCGTCGGCATGGTGCTCCTTCAACGGGACGGGGTCGGTGGGTCGGGGTCGGTGGGGCCTTCGGACGGAGGCGGGCGGTCAGCCGGAGGCGGGGGCGCCGTCGTCGACGCTCCAGCCGTGCTGGCGCATGACGGCGGCGACCGCCTCCACGAAGGCCTCGCCGCGCTCGGCGTACGAGCGGAACTGGTCCATGGAGGCGGCGGCCGGGGCCATGAGCACCACGTCACCGGCCTGGGCCAGCTCGTCCGCGCGCTGCACGGCGGCGCCCATGGCGGCCCGG
>NZ_JBNFOB010000229.1:0-3652 GCF_057364565.1 Micrococcus sp. LASM2_SD2
CCTCCGGGACGGACGCCGTGCCCGCCGTCCGGTGCCCCGGGTGCGCCGCTGGGCGAGGTGAGCTCGTGCGGGCCCGGGCGAGGGGCTGTCGTCGTGGTGCTCCACGGTGGGACTCTCCTTCCGGCCGGCTGCTGGTCTGCGGCGCAGGACCCGCCGCCGCAGTCACACCATTATCCCCGTGCCGGGCCGTGTCCCGGATCCGACTCCCGGGGCCGGGCCCCTGGCCTCCGCGCGCCCGGACGGCGGGGCGCCCGTAGACTGGGGGACCGTCCGACCCTGTGCCCCCGCAGTCCCTCCCAGGAGAGTCGACGTGTCCCAGCCCACCGGCACCGCACCCGCTGCGGCCCCGCCCTTCCAGACGCGCGCCGGCGCCTACGCGCTCATCGTGCAGGACGGCTCCGTCCTGCTCTCGGCCTGGCGCAGCCCGTCCGGCGAGGTGTTCTGGACCCTGCCCGGCGGCGGCATCGAGCTGGGGGAGACCCCCGAGCAGGCCTGTGTGCGCGAGGTCCTCGAGGAGACCGGCCACGACTGCCGGCTCACGGAGCTGCTCGGCGTCACCACCGGCCGGATCCCCGCGGAGCGGCGGATCCGCGGTGAAGGCGTGGACCTGCTCACCGTCCAGATCCACTACCGCGCCGAGATCACCGGCGGCACCCTGCGCCCCGAGGTGGACGGCTCCTCCCACGACGCCCGCTGGTTCCCGCTGGCGGACCTGGACTCCGTGCCCACCTCACCGTGGCTGCTCAGCTCGCTGCGCCTCGGCGGACACCTGCCGGCGGAGGAGGACGCATGAGCCGCACCGGGCGCGCCCTGGCCGCAGCCTCTGTGCTGGCCCTGACCCTGACGGCCTGCATCGGGGAGGAGGAACCCCGGCCGGCCGCAGCCGCGGGGCCCGATCGCGGTCGCCCACACGGACGCCGTGATCAGCGAGGCCGTGGCGGCCGTGGTGGAGCGGCATCTGCGCAACGGCGGCCACGACGTCGCCGAGTCCGACCCGGTGCCCCAGCCGTGGAACCGCACGGACGAGACCACGGTGGCCGTGGTGGACACCCTCGCCTACGCGCTCCAGGTGGCCCCGGACGAGGTCATGCCCGAGCCGCCGGAGCCGACCCCCACGGCCGAGCCCTCGGACGCCGCGGACGGGTCCGCGGACCCCTCCGGGGCAGGCACGACGACGGACCCCTCGCCGTCCGCTGGCCGCTCGCCGTCGCCGTCCCCTTCCGAGGAGGAGGCCTCGGACGGCGGTGAGACCGGCGCCGCAGAGGCGGGCGACGGCTTCCCGGACGAGCCGAGCACGACCGCGAGCCCGACCCCCACGCCGTTGCCCAACGGGGACTCCGCCATGGGTGCGGACCGGGTGGACCGGCTGATCGAGGAGCACCTGGCCCGGCAGGCGGAGCAGCGGCGTGCCGCGGCGTCCCCGTCTTCAGATCCGACCTCTCCGGCGGACGGGGCGTCCGCGAGCGCCGGGGCGGCGGTCTCGGCCTCGGCCTCGGACGAGGTGACCGTGTTCGCTCCCTCCGCGGGGACGCTGCGCCTGACCGCGCTGGTCACCGCCACCACCGCCGCGCGCCTGGACCTGGAGAAGATCGACGACCTCAACGTGCTGTGCGAGCCCCTGACGGCGGCCGCGCGGGTGGACGTCAACAGCGAGTCCCGCCCCGAGGGCACGCGGCTGCTGCGGGAGCGCCTGGACCGCCTGGCCGGCTGCCGTCCGGGGTCATGGCGTCCGGCGTTCTCCGCGGTGACCGGGGACCTGGTCTTCGACCGTGCCCAGCTGGGCCTGGCGTACGGCATCGACCCGGCGGTTCAGGGCAACGACCTGGTGGTGCTGGAGGACTCCGGGCGTGTGCTGCCCGAGGGGCGCATGGCGGTGCTCGGGCAGGCCGAGCACATCCCCAGGGCGACCCGCGAGGACATCCGGGAGGTCATGGACCGTCTGGACGCGGAGGGGCTGACCGAGCTGCAGGAGCTGGTGTCCGGGCCGGACGCCCTGAGCCCGGAGGACGCCGCGCACTACTGGCTGGTGGACCGCGGCCTGGAGGAGGCGCCCGAGGACTGGGTCGTGCCGCAGCAGGGCTGGTTCTGACCGGGACGGCACAGCCGGGTGCGCCACGACGTGCCTGACACGTGCAGACACGCCGCGGCGCCGGGTGCGAAGATGGGGGCCATGTCTTCCACCGGTGATCCGCGTCAGATCCGTCAGTCCTCCAAGCTGCACCATGTCCGCTACGACGTGCGCGGCCCCATCCTGGAGGAGGCCCAGCGGATGGAGGCCGCCGGCCACCGGATCATGAAGCTGAACATCGGCAACCCGGCGCCGTTCGGGTTCGAGGCCCCGGACGCGATCCTGCAGGGGATGATCCAGCACCTGTCCCACGCCCAGGGCTACTCGGACTCCAAGGGCATCTACCCGGCCCGTGTGGCCGTGTCCCAGTACTACCAGTCCCGCGGCATCCGGGACATCGGCGTGGACGACGTCTACATCGGCAACGGCGTCTCCGAGATGATCTCCATGGTCCTCACCGCCCTGCTGGACGACGGGGACGAGGTCCTCGTGCCGTCCCCGGACTACCCGCTGTGGACCGGCGCGACCACGCTGGCCGGAGGCGTGGCCAAGCACTACCGCTGTGTGGAGGAGGAGGGCTGGCAGCCGGACCTGGAGCACATCGAGTCCCTCGTGACCGACCGCACCAAGGCGCTCGTGCTGATCAACCCGAACAACCCGACAGGTGCCGTGTACTCCCGTGCCACGCTGATGGGACTGGTGGATACCGCCCGCCGCCACAACCTCATGCTGCTCGCGGACGAGATCTACGAGAAGATCACCTACGACGGTGCGAAGCACATCAATGCCGCCGCCCTGTCCGACGACGTGGTCACCCTGACCTTCTCCGGCCTGTCCAAGGCGTACCGGGTGGCCGGCTACCGCTCCGGCTGGGTGGCCGTCTCCGGGCCGAAGCACCGGGCCGCGGACTTCCTCGAGGGGCTGACGCTGCTGTCCAACATGCGCATGTGCGCCAACGTGCCCGCCCAGCACGTCATCCAGATCGCCCTCGGCGGCTACCAGACCATCGACGACCTGGTGCTGCCCGGCGGCCGCCTGCTGGAGCAGCGCAACCTCGCCCAGAAGCGCCTGGCGGACATGCCCGGCGTCTCGGTGCAGCCGGCCCACGGCGCCCTGTACCTCTTCCCGCGCTTGGACCCGGAGGTCTACGGGGTCGAGGACGACGAGGCGTTCGTGCTGGAGCTGCTGCGCTCCAAGAAGATCCTGGTCTCGCACGGCGGGGCGTTCAACTACACGGACACGAACCACTTCCGTCTGGTCACGCTGCCGAGCGTGGAGGACCTGGCCGTGGCGCTGGACCGGCTCGAGGACTTCCTGGCGGACTGGCGCGAGCGTCGCGGCTGAACGGCCCGGACGCCCCGAGAGGACGACGAAGGGAAACACGACGTGGGCAAGAAGGACGAGAAGGGCGGAACGGGGTTCTCCGTGGATGCCTCCCCGCTGACCGAGGACCCGCGCGCAGCGCTGCGGGCACGCACCGCGGACGGTGAGCCGGTGGACCCGGCCGACGTGGACGCCGGCGGCAAGCCCGGCTTCGACGGCAAGAAGGCGGAGGGGAAGGCGGCGCTCGCCGCGCCGTGCCGG
>NZ_JBNFOB010000230.1:0-3623 GCF_057364565.1 Micrococcus sp. LASM2_SD2
CCGTCGTCGGGGAGGCGGGGGCCATGGTCCGCCTCCGGTGAGATCGGCACCGCCGGCTGGGCCGAGCCCGGGGGAGAGGCCGCCCGGGTGGCCGTCAGCTCGCCGATCGGCACGGACGCCGTCCCCTTCCACGGAGACCGCCAGGCCGGGGTGGACACCCCGAGCCAGACGCACGCGGTGTTCCTCGCCTTCGACCTGAAGGACGGGGTGCGCAGGGACGACGTCCGTCGTCTGCTGCGGATCCTCACCCAGGACGCCGCACGGCTCACGCAGGGACGGGCCACCCTCGCGGACACCGAGCCCGAGCTCGCCGCCGCGCCGGCCCGCCTCACCGTGACCTTCGGCTTCGGCCGCGGGCTGGTGGAGCGCATCGACCCGCAGGCCGTCCCCGAGTGGCTGGGTCCGCTCCCGCGGTTCGAGCAGATCGACGGGGAGCTCTCCGAGGAGTACTCGGACGGGGACCTGCTGCTGCAGATCTGCGGCGACGACCAGATGTCCGTGGCGCACGCCCGTCGCATGCTCCTGAAGGGCACCCGGGCGTTCGCCGACCTGCGCTGGACCCAGGTCGGGTTCCGGGCCGCCCGCGGCTCCCACCCGACCGGCACCACCATGCGCAACCTGTTCGGACAGGTGGACGGCACCGCGAACCCGCAGTCCGGCTCCGAGGCGCTCGACCGCCTCGTCTGGGGCGTGGACGACGGGCGCGGGGCGGACCTGCAGCCGTGGATCGAGCACGGCACCACCATGGTGGTGCGCCGCATCCGCATGGAGCTGGACACCTGGGACGAGCTGGACCGGCCCGCCAAGGAGGACGTCATCGGACGCCGCCTCGGCACCGGCGCCCCGCTCACCGGGGGGCACGAGGACGACCCGATGGACCTCGACGCCACCGGTCCGGCAGGGTTCCCGGTCATCTCCGGCACCGCCCACGTGCGCCGCGCCCGGCTCGGGGACGGCCCGGAGCACGGCATGCTGCGCCGCGGCTACAACTACGACGACGCCGACGGCGAGTCCGGGCTGATCTTCGTGGCGTTCCAGACCGACCTGCAGCGGCAGTTCGTGCCGGTGCAGGAGCGGCTGGCCGAGTCCGACCACCTGAACATGTGGACCACCCCCGTGGGCTCCGCCGTGTTCGCGATCCCGCCCGGCTGCGCCGAGGGCGGGTTCGTCGGGGACGTGCTGTTCGCGTGAGCGGGCCGCACACGGCCCCGGACGGACCGCCCCTGAGCGGGCCGATGCCACAGGGAGGAATGCGAGAGGATGGCAGACATGCCTTCGACTGACACGGACCGGTCGCTGCCGGTCTGGGCCTGGCCCGCCGTCGCGGCCGCCGGCGCGCTGGCCCTGGTGCTGGCCGCGTGGTTCACCGGCGTCTCGGCCGCGCGCGAGCTCTCCGACCCCGGCGCCCTCACCCGCTGGGGTGTGCCGCTGTTCGAGTACGGCTCCAACATGGCGATGTCCGTGACCATCGGCGCCCTGCTGTTCGCCGCCACGATCCTGCCTCCGCACACCGGCGGGCGCGCCCCGCGCCGCCGGAAGGGCGATCCGGCGCCGAGCCCCTGCCCGAGCACCCCGCGTTCACCCGCACCATGCTGGTGGCCTCGGTGTCCGCCGGCGTGTGGACCCTGTGCGCCCTGGCGGTGGGCATCCTCTCCTACTCGGACCTGGCAGGCATCCCGCTGGGTGCGGGCGCGGCCTTCACCGACGGCCTCGTCGCCTACTTCGTGTCCATCTCCGTGGGCCAGGCCTGGTTCTGGGTGACCGTGATCGCCGCCGTGGTGACCTCCCTGGCGGTCGCCGTGCGCAGCCACGGCGGCCTGTTCTGGGTGGGCATCCTCGCGATGCTCGCCCTCGTCCCGCTCGCGCTGATCGGCCACGCCGCCGGCGGCGACGACCACTACGGCGCCGTGAACTCGATCGGCCTGCACCTGCTCGGCGTGGTCGTCTGGTCGGCGGGCTGCTGGTCCTCGCCCTGATCGCGCCCACGCTGATCGGCCCCGACGGCGGCACCGGACGCACCACCGAGCGCCGCCAGGGCGCCGCCCCGCTCGTGCACACCGTGCTCTCCCGCTACTCCGTGCTCGCCGGGCTGGGACTGTTCACGGTGGCGCTGTCCGGTGTGGTCAACGCCGCCCTGCGCGTGGAGCACCTGCACCAGCTGCTGACCCCCTACGGCACGCTCGTGGGGGTGAAGTTCCTAGCGGTGATCGGCCTGGGGCTGATCGGCCTGGCCCACCGCCGCTGGATCATCCCGCAGCTGCGCGGCGGGGCTCCGGTGCGCGGCGGAGGGGCCTCCGTCCGCAGCGGGGAGGGCGCCCGTGCCGGGTCCTCCTCCCGTGCCGGGGCCACCGCCACGGTGACCCCCACCGAGGCCCCGCGCCCGGCCCGCCGGCTGCTGTGGCAGCTGATCGCGGTGGAGGCCGTGGTGATGTCCGCGGTGATGGGCGTCTCGGCCGTGCTTTCCCGCACGGCCCCGCCGAAGCCGGAGGAGCTGCCCGAGGGGGCGAGCCCGGCCCGCATCCTCACCGGCTACGAACTGCCCCCGGAGCTGACCGGCGCCCGCTGGTTCACCCTGTGGCGGTGGGACTGGCTGTGGGTGGCCATCTGTCTCTTCCTGGCGATCTGGTACCTGCGCTCCGTGGTGCGCCTGCACCGCCGAGGCGACTCCTGGCCCGTGCTGCGGACGATCTCCTGGCTGCTGGGCCTGGCGGTGCTCACCTGGGCCACCTCCGGCGCCCCGGCCGTCTACGGCATGGTGCTGTTCTCCGCGCACATGGTCGGCCACATGACCCTGACGATGATCGCGCCGCTGTTCCTGGTGCTCGGCGCCCCGATCACCCTGGCCCTGCGCTCCCTGCCGGTGCGCACGGACGACACCCGCGGCCCGCGCGAGTGGATCCTGTGGATCGTGCATTCCCGCTGGGGCGCGTTCATCACGCATCCGATCGTGGCGGGTGCCAACTTCGCCGGCTCCATCCTGGTCTTCTACTACACGGACTTCTTCCGGTTCTCCCTGGAGACCCATGTGGGCCACGAGTTCATGAACGTCCACTTCCTGCTCACCGGCTTCGTGTTCGCGCTGGTGATGGTGGGGGCTGACCCGCTGCCGAACCGCCCGCCCTATCCGATCCGCCTGGTGGTGCTGCTGGCGACCATGGTGTTCCACGCGTTCATCGGCGTGGCCATGACCTCCTCCACCGGCCTGATGCAGGCCGACTGGTTCGGCAACATGGGCCGGCCGTGGGGTCCGGACGCGCTCGCGGACCAGCGGATCGGCGGCGCTGTGATGTGGGGGATCGGCGAGTTCCCCACGGTCATCATGGCCGTCACCGTGGCCGTCCTGTGGGCGCTGGAGGACCGCAGGACCGCCGAACGCTACGACCGCAAGGCCGAGCGCGACGGCGACGCCGAGCTCGCCGAGTGGAACCGCATGTACTCGAACCTCGCCGACCAGGAGGAGACCCATGGCCGCCGCTGACGCCGCAGACCGCCTGCCCGCCCCGTCGCACCGCCCGCCCGGTACGCCCGGGGGTGTGCCTGGGCGGCGCTGCTCCGCCCTCGACGGGCTGCGTCCTCGGGGGACGACGACGGCTCGGGGCACCTCCCGCCGCGGGACGGCGCCT
>NZ_JBNFOB010000231.1:0-3601 GCF_057364565.1 Micrococcus sp. LASM2_SD2
CCAGTCCGCCCGTGCCTGCTCGGCGGACTCGCGCACCCCGCTGCGCACGCGCTCGTCCCGCAGGGCGGCCCCGGTGCCGCGCTCGGTGACGTCCTGCAGCAGGTCCCCGGCCACGAGGGACACCTCCCGGGGCAGGGCGGCCTCGACGATGTCCAGCACGAAGCGCGGGGACTCCTCCTGCACTGCGGGATCGTCCAGGACGCGGTCCACGGCGGTGCGGGTCAGCTCGGGGCCGCGCACGGCGCGGTCGGTCGCGGAGCCCACCACGGCCAGGACCGCACAGAGGCCGGCCAGCAGGGCCAGGACCAGGGACAGGACACGTCGGACCACAAGGTCTCCTCGAATATCGGGCGGGTGCCCTCCACACCCGCGCTACCGTATCCCAGGGTACTGATAGACAGGACGTGTCCCAGCAAGAGCGGAGGCAGACGTATGGAGCGGATCCCGGACCTCGGGGCGGACGACCAGACGGCCGAGCCCGCGCGCGCCGGGGATACGTCCCCGGACAACCCGTGGCCGCTGGCCCGGCTCTCGGAGAACCTCAAGCGCCACATCGAGCGCGCCCCCGCCACCTGGATCGAGGGGCAGCTGATCGAGGTCAAGAACAACCGCGGCAACATGTACATGACCATGCGGGACCTGGACCAGGACGTCTCCCTGCCCGTCAACGCGTGGCGCAACGTCGCGGCCACCTTCGGCGAGGGCATCCAGCCCGGCGCCCGCGTGGTCGCCCGGGTGGCCCCGAACTTCTGGCTCAAGGCCGGCCGCCTGTCCATGACCGTCAGCCACATGCGCCCGGTGGGCATCGGGGACCTGTTGGCCCGCGTGGAGCGCCTGCGCCGGCAGCTCGGCGAGGAGGGCCTGTTGGACGCCTCCCGCAAGCGCCCGGTGCCGGTGCTGCCGCAGTGCATCGGCCTGATCACCGGCCGGGACTCGGACGCGATGAAGGACGTCCTGCGCAACGCCCACCTGCGCTGGGAGGCCGTCCGGTTCGAGGTCCGCGAGGTCGCCGTGCAGGGCCCGGGCGCGCCCGGCGAGGTGGCCGCGGCCCTGGCCGAGCTGGACGCACTCGACCACGTGGACGTGATCGTGATCGCCCGCGGCGGCGGCGCCCTCGAGGAGGTCGTCCTGCCGTTCTCGGACGAGCAGCTGGTCCGCGCGGTGGCCGCCGCGCAGACCCCGGTGGTCTCCGCCATCGGCCACGAGGCGGACCGGCCCGTGCTGGACGACGTCGCGGACCTGCGCGCCTCCACCCCCACGGACGCGGCCAAGCGGATCGTCCCGGACGCCGCCGTGGAACGCGAGGGCATCGCCGAGATGCGCCTGCGCCTGGCGCGCGGCGTGGAGCGCCGCGTGCTCACCGGAGAGCAGGAGCTCGCCCAGCTGCGCTCCCGCCCCGTCCTGGCCTCCCCCGAGGTCATGGTGGACACCCGTGCCGAGGAGCTCGCCGGCCTCACGGACCGCGCCCGGCGGAGCCTCGGCCTGCGCCTGGAGCGGGAGGCCGACGCCGTGGACCACCTGCTCGCCCGCGTCCGCTCCCTGTCCCCGCAGCAGACCCTGGACCGCGGCTACGCGGTGGTCCGGCGCGGGCAGGCCGTGGTCCGGGACGCGGCGGACGTGGCCGTGGGCGACGGCCTGGACATCCTGGTGGCCTCAGGCCGCCTGGACGCCGAGGTCACCGCCACCCATCCCCTGTCCTCCGACGACGGCGGGGCCGCCCGCCACGACCGCCCCCGCACCGCTGCGGCCGAGACCGCACCAACCAACGAGACCGAGGAGACCCGATGAGCACCGAGAACACCACCCCCGAGGCCGCCGGCGTGGAGGGCTTCAGCTCCGCCGACGTCTCCGACGTGCAGCACATGAGCTACGAGCAGGCCCGCGCCGAGCTCGTCCAGACCGTTTCGCGCCTCGAGGCCGGCGGCGCCGGACTCGAGGAGTCCCTCGCCCTCTGGGAGCGCGGGGAGGCCCTGGCCGCCCGCTGCCAGGCCTGGCTCGACGGCGCCCGCACCCGCCTCGACGAGGTCCGCGCCGCCGCCGAGGCCCAGCAGGGCGACGCGCAGGACGGCGAGCAGGACGAGGACTGAGGCCCCGGCAAGACGGACCGGTCTGTCCGACCACGCGGAACGGCCACGCGGACTGCCCTTCCCTGCCACGCGCAACGCCCCGCACCTCGATGAGGTGCGGGGCCGTCGTCGTGCCGCGGCGGCGGCAGCAGGACCGGGCCGGTCAGGCGCCCATGTGCTCCACGATTGCGGCGCAGAAGGCGTCCAGGTCGTCAGGGGTGCGGGAGGTGATGAGGTTCCCGTCCACCACCAGCTCCTCGTCCTTCACGGTGGCGCCGGCGTTCTGCAGGTCCACGCGGAGGGACTGGAAGGAGGTGAGGGTCCTCCCCTCCACCAGGCCGGCGTCGATCAGGATCCACGGAGCGTGGCAGACGGCGGCGACCGGGCGGCCGGCGTCGTGCACGGCGCGCACGAAAGCATGGACCTCCTCGTCGCCGCGGACGGCGTCCGCGTTCAGGGTGCCGCCGGGCAGGACCACGCCGGCATAGGCGGAGGCGTCCGCGTCCGAGACGGTGGAGTCCACGTCAAAGACCTCGCCGTGCTCCCAGTCGCCCTTCATGGCCTGGATGGTCCCGGCCTCGGGGGAGAGCAGGTGCGGAGTGCCGCCGGCGCCAGGACGGCCTCCCACGGGCGGGTCAGCTCCGGCTGCTCCACACCGCGGGCCGCGATGAACGCGACCTTGCGGCCGGCCAGCGGGGCGGCGTCGGGGTTCTCGGAGGTGCTGTTGACGGGGTTCGCGGTGTCGTTCATGGGCGCCACGCTACACCCGTTCCCCCGGGGCACCGCCAGCCCGGGGGCGCGGCCAGGCCCGTCACAGCGCGGCGAGCCTGTCCTTCTCCGCCGCGGCGTCGATGGTGGACGCCGGCCAGCGCAGGTCCAGCTCCTCGAGCTCGGCGATGAGGATCTCCTGCACGGCCAGGCGCGAGTACCACTTGCGGTCCGCGGGGACGATGTACCACGGCGCCCGGTCCGAGTCCGTCTCCGCGATCGCGATCGCATAGGCCTGCTGGTACTCGTCCCACTTCGCCCGGGCGTCCAGGTCCGAGGGGTCGTACTTCCAGTGCTTGTCCGGGTTCTCCAGGCGGGCCAGCAGCCGTTCGCCCTGCTCCTGCCTCGAGATGTGGAGCATGACCTTGACGATCCGGGTGCCGGCGGCGATCGCGGCCTCCTCGAACTCGCGGATCGCCCCGTACCGGCGCTCGACCTCCTTGCGCGTCGAGAGGGCCTCCACCCGGTGGATCAGCACGTCCTCGTAGTGGGAACGGTCGAACACGACGATCTCGCCCGGCTCCGGCATCGCCTTCTCGATCCGCCACAGGAAGTTGTGCTCCAGCTCCTGATCCGTAGGCTTGCCGAAGGCCTCCGTGCGGATGCCCTGCGGGTCCATGGCCCCGGCCACGGTGCGCATCAGCCCGCCCTTGCCCGCGGTGTCCATGCCCTGGACCACCACCAGCACGCTCGGTGCGGCCTCGGGGTCGGCGCGGCCGGCGGCGTAGAGCAGCTCCTGCAGCTCGGCCAGGCGCCCGGCACGCGCA